>JBJEYK010000026.1:0-11068 GCA_051886775.1 Candidatus Ventricola sp.
CGGTGCTGGGCTCGTCGAAGATGTAGGTCATGCCGGTGAGGCTGCTGCCCATGTACCGCACCAGCTTGAGGCGCTGCGCCTCTCCGCCGGAGAGGGTGGACGATTCCCTGTCCATGGACAGATACGAAAGCCCGATATCGATCATGCGGGTGAGCGACGCCGTCAGAGAATCCACGACGGTGGCCGCTCTGGGATCGTCGATGGTGCGCAGCACGCTGACCAGCTCGGTGAACTCCATCGCGCACAGCTCGTCGATGCTGTGTCCCGCCACCCTGCAGGAGAGAGCCTTGTCGTTCAGCCGCCGCCCGCGGCAGGCCGGACAGGGGCGCTCCTCCACCAGCTCCATCAGCCGCTTGACGGACGCCTCCTTGATCTGCGAGGTATCCCGGCCCAGGAGCATCCGGTGCAGATACCGGGCGACGCCCTCCACCCGCTTGGACAGGCGCGGCCCGTCCGGCGCATCTGCGCCGTAGAGCAGGTGATTGCGCTCCAGCTCCGTGAAGTCCTTCCACTTCTTGTCCAGCGGGAACAGGCCGGACTCCGCGTACTGCCGCCAATACCAGTTGTCCACATGGAAGGCAGGCAGGTCGGCCATGCCCTCGTTCCAGGTCTTCTCCGGGTCGATCCTGCCCTCGATGTCCACCGTCATGACCTTGCCGATGCCGGAGCATTCGGGGCACATGCCGTTGGGATCGTTGAAGGAGAAGTAGGACGCCGTACCGACATAGGGCGTGCCGATGCGGGCATAGAGCAGCCGCAGCGCGGCGTACATGTCGCTGATGGTGCCCACGGTGGAGCGGGCATTGCCGCCCAGCCGGGCCTGATCCACGATGACAGAGGCGGAGAGGTTGTCGATCCGCTCCACCTTCGGCTTTTCATACTTGGGCAGCCGTCCCCGCATGAACGCGGTATACGTCTCGTTCATCTGCCGCTGACTCTCAGCGGCGATGGTGTCAAAGACAATGCTGGATTTCCCGGAGCCGGATACGCCGGTGAACACCACAATCTTCCCCTTGGGAATGTCCAGGGAGACATTTTTCAGATTGTTCTGCCGTAGGCCCCGGATCACAATGCACTCCTTTTGCATCTCAAATCGCCTCGCTTTCTCTCCCTCATGATACCGCCCCTTGAAGGCTGCACGCTCGACTTGTCTTGCCATGTTCTGCGTCAGCGCGCCTGGCCCGTGTCATGCTGCTCAGGCCCGGTGCGCCGCAGCGCATGCCTCCCGCATACTCAGCCCGGACCGCGTCCTCCTATGATCGCTGCCTATCGACCGGAGTCAACAGGATCGGGATCCATCCGACCATTTTGTGCGCACTCACAAAGGAGCTTCGCCCGGTTCTGATGCCAGGCGAAGCCCCTTGCTCGCTCAATGGTTATGCGATTCGTCGCCCGGACTGCCGCGCCGGCAGGCGCATGCAGGCATCACAGCCTCGCCGCCTCGGCGCGCAGCTGCTCCACCCGATCGGTGTGCTCCCAGGGCAGGTCGATGTCGGTGCGGCCAAAGTGGCCGAAGGCCGCCGTCTGGCGATAGATCGGGCGGCGCAGGTCGAGCATACTGATGATACCCGCCGGACGCAGATCGAAGCAGCGGCTCACCAGCTGCGCCAGCTTCTCATCCGGGAGCGTGCCCGTGCCCTGCGTGTCCACCAGCAGAGAGACCGGCTTGGCCACGCCGATGGCGTACGCCAGCTCAATCTCGCAGCGCTTCGCCAAACCAGCCGCCACCAGATTCTTGGCGACGTAGCGCAGCGCGTATGCGGCGCTGCGGTCCACCTTGGTCGGATCCTTTCCGGAGAACGCGCCGCCGCCGTGGCGCGCATAGCCGCCATAGGTGTCGACGATGATCTTGCGGCCGGTCAGGCCCGAATCGCCCATCGGGCCGCCGATGACAAACTTGCCCGTGGGGTTGATGAGGAAGCGCGTGCGCTCGTCGATCAGCTCCGCCGGAATCGAGGTCTTGACCACCTTCTCGATCAGCGCGCGGCTGAGCGTCTCGTGGTCGATCTCCGGCGCGTGCTGGGTGGAAACGACGACGGTGTCCACCCGCACGGGGCGGTCGCCCTCGTATTCCACCGTCACCTGGCTCTTGCCATCCGGGCGCAGCCAGGTCAGCTCGCCGCTGCGGCGCGCCTCGGACAGCCTGCGCGTGATGCGGTGTGCCAGCGCGATGGGCATGGGCATGAACTCCGGCGTCTCGTCGCAGGCGAAGCCGAACATCATGCCCTGATCGCCCGCGCCAATATCGTTCTCGCCGACGGAGCGCCCCTCGAGCGCGGCGTCGACGCCCTGGGCGATGTCCGGGCTCTGGCCGTGCAGCGCGGTGAGCACAGCGCAGGTGCTGCCGTCGAATCCGTACTTTGCGCGGTCATAGCCGATCTCGCAGACGACGCGGCGGACGATATCGTCCACCGAGTAGCGGGCGGTAGTCGTCACCTCGCCCATCACCATCACGATGCCGGTGGTGGTGCAGGTCTCGCAGGCCACGCGGGCGTAGGGATCCTGCGCGAGGATCTCGTCGAGCACCGCGTCGCTGATCTGGTCGCAGATTTTGTCGGGATGCCCCTCTGTGACGGATTCGGATGTAAAGAGCTTTCTGACCTTGGTTTCCAAATGCGTTCCTCCTTCAAATGTACCGGCTTGATCGGCTCCATCGCATCCGGCGGAGGGCACGGACTGCCCATGCTGCCGTCGCTCGTGCGATTTCTTTAGGCGAAAAAACCGCCTGATTCACGCAAAATCAGGCGGTAAGCTTTTCGACCACACCTCATCTGCCGACATCGCTGTCGTGGGATTTAGCACCGAATCGGATTCGGTTGCCGGGTTTCATCGGGCCCATTCCCTCCGCCGCTCTGGATAAGGTTTTATGAACATGATGATGATAGCAGACACACGCGCATTTGTCAACAGGTTTTTCTGCGCCGGCGATGGCGCTCCTGTTCACTTCACGCTGCGCGGCATTCAGCCTGCGGGGCTGATCATTCCCCGCCGAGCTTGTAAGCCGCTGCAAAGCCCAGCGCCAGCATCGCCGCGCCGATCAGCCAGCTGACCATCGTCACCCCGGCGTAATTCGTCGCCATCAGAATGGCCACCGGCGACGCCGCCACAAGGCCCAGAATCGCGCAGTACGTCGGCCCCGGATAGCGGTGCAGCAGCACCTCGATCAGCTTGGCGATGGCGAAGATGCCCAGCACCACGCCCAGGCCGAAGGGCACCAGCACGCCGCAGCAGGCGAGGATCTCGCCCATGTTGAACGCAAGCAGCGCGTCTACCATGCGGCTGACCGTGCCGACGATCGGGTTGTAATACCCCAGCAGCATCAGCATCATCGAGCCGCTGACGCCGGGGATGACCATCGTGGCCGAGGCGATCACGCCCATGATGAACAGGATGATCAGCTGGCCGAGGCTCAGCGTGATGGACGCATCCTGCCCGTTGCCCTCGCCCAGGATCTGCAAAACGATCACCAGAGCGAACGCCGCCGCAAACGCTGCCGCACCCGCGACGCCTTTTTTCTCGTCCCTCGTCCTGTGCAGGATGGCCGGCAGGCCGCCGAAAATCAGGCCGATGAACGCCAGGTTGGTCTGCAGGGGATACGTACCCAGCAGGAACGTGAGCAGCTTCGCCAGGCCCACAATGCCCAGCCCCATGCCCACCACATACGGCCAAAGCACACGCACGCAGCGTTTGAAGTCCTTAAACAGCGTGTTGATGCAGCCAATGACGGTGTCGTACACGCCCATGGAGACCATCATCGTGCCGCCGCTGACGCCGGGGATGATGTTCGCCACGCCGATGACCACGCCGCGCAGAATATCCTGAATGACTTTCATACTTCTCTCCTTTTCAACCCCTCGGGCGGTTTGCGCTGCCGCCCGTATGACAAAGGCCATTTTACCAGCTTTTCCAGCGTGCGTCAAGCCGCGCTCCGCTGTCTTGACAGAATCTTCACCCAAGCGGTATACTAGCTCTGTTCCAATTGCAGGAGGTGTCCGTAATGAAGACGGTTTTGGGCTGTATCCGCCGAGCGGATGAGGACTTTGGCATGATCGCCCCGGGCGACCGCATCGCCGTGGGCGTGTCCGGCGGCAAGGACAGCCTGCTGCTGCTCTACGCCCTGTCGCTCTATCGCCGCTTTTCCGGCAAGGACTTCACCCTTCAGGCCATCACGCTCAAGCTCGGGCTGGAGCCGTTCGACGTAACGCCCATTGAGCAGCTGTGCAGGGAGCTGGACGTGCCCTACACCGTGCTGGACACGCAGATCGCGCAGGTCATCTTCGATATCCGCAAGGAGAGCAATCCCTGCGCGCTGTGCGCGAAGATGCGCCGCGGCGCGCTCAACGACGCCGCCGTCGCCGCCGGCTGCAGCAAGGTCGCCCTCGGCCATCACCGCGACGACGTCATCGAGACGCTGCTCATGTCGCTCATCTTCGAAGGGCGGCTGCACACCTTCCACCCGAATACCTATCTCTCCCGCAAGCGGATCACGGTCATCCGCCCGATGGTCTACATTCCGGAAAAGCATGTGGCCAACCTCTGCGCCAAGCTGTCCCTGCCCGTGATCAAGAACCCCTGCCCCGCCGACGGCCATTCCAAGCGCGAGGAGATGAAGGCGCTGCTGAGCACCCTGAGCGCGACCTATCCGCACATCAAGGACTACATGCTCGCCGCCCTGCAAAACACGGCCCAATACGGCCTGTGGGATCAGAAGCTCGCCGGCGCGCCGCAATCCGGGGAGCCTCAAAGCGCCGCCCCGGCAGAAAGCGGCGGCCAGTCAGCCGGTCAGGCGTGATTTTGCGGCCGGCATATGGTATACTATCCCCAAAGGAGGGCTGTTCCGTGAACAACAACCGCATCAACTACGATCTGGAGCGCAGGCTCCGCCGCTATTCGATCAGCAACCTCATGAGGTACATCGTCATCGGCCAGGGGCTGGTGTACATCCTCATGTACATCTGGCCGTCGCTGGGCAATACGGTGTACAGCATGATCACGCTGTCCCGCGCGGCCATTCTGCGCGGGCAGATCTGGCGGCTGGTCACGTTCATATTCGCCCCGCCGCTGACCAGTCCGCTCTTTGCGCTGTTCGCGCTGTACTTCTACTATCTCATCGGCACCGGGCTGGAATCTCGCTGGGGCAAGGTGCGCTTCAATCTCTATTACGTCGTGGGCATGCTCTGCGCGGTCATCGCCTGCCTGATCACCGGCCATGCCGACAACACCTACCTCAACCTCTCGCTCTTCTTCGGCTACGCAGCGATGTTCCCCAACGAGGAGGTGCTGCTGTTCATGATCCTGCCGGTCAAGATCAAGTACCTCGCCCTGGTCGACGTGCTGATCTACCTGCGTGCGTTCATCGTGGGCGGCGCGTCCGAACGGGTCACCATTGTGCTGTGCCTGCTCAACGTGATTCTGTTCCTGGGCGGCGATCTGCTGAACACCCTGCGCCGGGAGTCGCAGTACTGGAAAACGCGCTACAACTTCCGCAAGGCCATGAGGAAGTAAGCATCCGAATACGGCAAAGCCGCGATGGTTCACTCCCATCGCGGCATGTTGATTGCCTGTTTGATGATCATCTGCGGTTCCTGGCCCGCTTGCGCGGCTCGTCGTCATCGTCGTCATCCGGCTCCAGCAGGCGGGTGAGCGTCTTGCACTCGCCGTCGGCCATGATCAGCTCGTACACGCCCATGCCGATCATGATGAACATGATCGACAGGCCCAGCACGGGCGCGAAGCTGTTGCGCCACATGGTGTCCAGCGCAGCGCCCACCAGCAGCGGCATGACGCACATGACCAGCGTCGCGATGCCCTTGCCGCGTCTGCGGCTGGCCTTCTCCTCTGTCTCCTCGCGCATCTGCGTCAGCCTTCGGCGCAGGCGTGTGCTGAGCGAAAAACGCCCTTCCTTCACCCGCTTGAGCTGCTTGGGCTTCCTCGCAGACGTGATGGCGTACACGCCCATGCCGATCATACCAAACATGCCAATCAGGCCGATGATCGACGGGAAATCCGCGCCCCACAGCTCCGTGAACGACGCCCCCACCATCAGCGGGGCCACGCACGCGCTGCACAGCGCCGAGCCCATCGCAATCCGGTGCAGATAGGCGTCATTCTCCTGGATGAAGGCGTCTGCCTCCGCATCCGTCATCTGCGGCCAGCGGGAAACCGGGGATTCGCCCTCGCCCAGCTCGTCAAAGCCCTGCGCGCGCATCTGCCGCGGGATATCGCCAAACTCCGCGAGCACGCGGCTCTGGCTCATGGCCTCGCTCAGCCCCTGCGCGCACAGCGCATCGTAGCGGTCGAGCATCCTGCCCAGCAGGCTGACGCGAAACGCGTCCGCCATCGGCTCGGACGCAAAGTCGGCGGATGCCGTGAGAATATAGCGCTTGAAGGCGAGCGTCGCTTCCTCGCGCGGCTCCCTTTGCGCCTGTGCCTGATTCATATGCTCCTCCCCTCCGCCAGATGGCGGATCACTTCCCCCGCCAGGATCAGCCCGACCACCGGCGGCACAAAGCTGACGCTGCCCGGCGCGTGGCGTCCCTGCGCCGCATCGGCGACGATGCGCAGCGGCTCCTCCCGCGAATAGACCACGGGGTGGCGGGCGACGCCGCGCTTTTTCAGCTGCGCGCGCATCACCCGGCACAGCGGGCACACGCTCGTGGCGTAGATGTCCGCCAGCTCAAACCGCGTGGGATCGAGCTTGTTGCCCGCGCCCATCGCGCTGACGATGGGCACGCCCGCCTCGTGCGCGCGGACGATCAGCTCCACCTTGGCCTTCACGGTGTCGATGGCGTCGACGACATAATCAAATTGCGTGAGCTCGACAGCGTCGGCGTTCTCCGGCGTGTAAAACATCCGATGGCACGTCACCCGTGCCTGCGGGTTGATGTCGAGCACCTGCTCGCCTATGACGTCGACCTTCGGCCTGCCGATGGTAGAGGTCATCGCGACGGCCTGGCGGTTGATGTTGGTGACGGACACTACGTCGTCGTCAAACACGTCGATCGCGCCCACACCGGCGCGTGCCAGCGCCTGCACGCAGTGCCCGCCGACGCCTCCCACGCCGAACACCGCCACGCGCGCCCCGGCGAGGCGCGCCATGCCGTCCTCGCCGAAGATCAGCGCCGTGCGGATAAATCGCTCGTCCATCGATCAGAAGTCGCAGTTGCCCGGCGTACGCGGATACGGGATCACGTCGCGGATGTTCTCGATGTCGGTGAGATACATCACCAGGCGCTCAAAGCCCATGCCAAAGCCGGAGTGCGTGCAGCCGCCGAAGCGCCGCAGGTTGACATACCAGTCCATCTGCTCTGCGGAAATACCCAGCTCGTTCATGCGCGCAACCAGCAGGTCATAGCGCGTCTCGCGCTGGCTGCCGCCCATCAGCTCACCGGAGCCGGGCACCAGCAGGTCGACCGCGGCGACGGTCTTGCCGTCGTCGTTCTGATACATGTAGAACGCCTTGATGTCCTTGGGCCAGTCGTAGACGAAAACCGGGGACTTGAAGTGCACGTCGGTGAGGTACTTCTCATGCTCCTTGAAGATGTCCTCGCCGTACTTCGCCTCATGCTCGAACTGCACCGGCGCCTCGCGCAGGATGCGGATGGCCTCCTCGTGCGTGACGCGCGCGACGGTGGACTTCGTCAGCGTTTCCAGCTTCTGGATCAGGTTGGACTTGGCGTAGCCCTGCAAAAAGACCAGCTCGGGCATCGCCTTGTCGAGCACCTCGCGCACGATGGCCTTGAGGAAGTCCTCCTCCAGCGTCATCAGCTGGTCGAGATCGCAGAAGCAGACCTCCGGTTCGATCATCCAGAACTCAGCCGCGTGGGTCTTGGTGTTGGAATTCTCGGCGCGGAAGGTCGGGCCGAAGGTGTAGATGCGCTTGTACGCCATGGCGTACGTCTCGCCCTCCAGCTGGCCGGTGACCGCCAGTGCCGTGGCATGACCGAAGAAGTCCTCCTCCGGCTTATAGGGCGCGCCCATCTGCGCGGTGGTGACGGTAAAGGTGTTGCCTGCGCCCTCCGCGTCGTTGCCGGTGATCAGCGGGGTATGCACATAGACATAGCCGCGCTGCTGGAAGTAGTTGTGGATCGCCTGCGCCGCGATGGAGCGCACGCGGAACACGGCCTGGAACAGGCGCGTGCGCGGGCGCAGATACGCGATTTCGCGCAGGAACTCCAGGCTGTGGCGCTTGGGCTGGAGCGGGTAATCCTCGGAGCAGTCGCCCTCCAGGGCGACGGCCTGCGCCTGCATCTCCAGCGCGCCCTTCGGGCTGAGCACCAGGGTGCCCTCGGCGCGGATCGCAGATCCGTTGCGAATGGCCTGCACGGCGGCAAAATCGCCCACCTTCTCGTCGTAAACGATCTGCATGGTCGCCAGCACGGTGCCGTCGGTAAACTCCATAAAGCCGATATTCTTCTGCTTGCGATGATTGCGGACCCAGCCCTGAACGGCCACCGTCTGCCCGACAAAATCGGACTGCTTCCCCTCGATCTCGCGCAGATCAAACACTTTGATTTCGCTCATATTCCGCCTCTTTCCGCCCGGCCATGCCGATGTATGCTGACGCCGGGCTTAATGGAGATATCATATCAAAAAAGCAAAGGAAGTTCAAGCGTTAATTCTGCTTTCCCGCGCGCCTGGCTGCGATCATCTCGCCCCAGGTGTACATCGCCAGGCCCGCGATGACCGTCAGGCCGCCGACCAGCAGCGGCATGGTCACCGGCTCGCGGAACAGCAGCAGCGCCCACAGCGCCGCGCCGATCGGCTCGCCCAGCAGTGCGAAGGACACGACGTCCGCGCTGACATAGCCCAGCAGATAGGTCATCAGTGCGTGGCCGCCCAGCGTGCACGCCAGCGCCAGCACCAGGATGCCGCCCAGCGACGGCACCGTCACCTTCAGCCCGCCCACAAACGGTGAGATCACCAGCAGGCATGCCGCCGTGACCAGATACACAAACGTCATGTAGCCCAGCGCGGGCAGGCTTTTGCGCGCGGCGCGGCCGCAGAGCCAGTGCCCGGCGATGAACATCGCGCCCACCAGCGCCAGCACGTCGCCCGTCAGGCTGCCGTGCTCGCCGGTCATCGACAGCAGCGCGATCAGCGCCGCGCCGATGATCGCCACAATCGCGCCGGGGATGGCCTCTCGCTTGATCGGCTCGTGCAGCAGCAGGCCCGACAGGGCCGCGACGAACAGCGGCTGGGTACACACCAGCGCCGTGGACACAAACGTGGAGGCGTAGCTCAGGCTGGTCATCCAGCTGGTGTAGTGCAGCGCCAGCAGCGCGCCCGCCGCGCAGGCCAGCAGCAGCTGCCGCTTCGGCGCGCGCAGCACCGCCTGCAGCTCGCCGCTTTTCAGCGCGGGAATCAGCAGCAGCACGGCGGAAATCGTCATCCGCCCCAAAGCGATCATCACCGGGGATGCGCCGCACGCCAGAGACCACTTGACCATCGGGCCGGAAATGCTCACGCCCATCACGGCCAGCACCACCAGCAGCGCCTTGTTCATCTTCATCAGTCGTACCTCCTGTATTGCACAAAGGGAGCCGGCCGGGGTTTCGCCCAGCCGGCTTCCTGCTTTCTGGTTGCTTCTGCGGATTTCGCTGTGCTGCGCACATCTTTCCCCTCTGGAACAGCGTCGCCGCAGGCGACGGATGAGGTCCATCATCGCTCACGAAATCCGCCCTTACAGCTCCTCGCCGCCGTCCTTGCCCAGCTCGTCAGCCTGGGGCACATTTGCCTCAGCCAGGCTGGCTTCGTCCTGTACGTCATCCGCGGTGTCGTCCTCGTCGCGCTCGGTGGCCGTCACGCCGACGATGCGGCGCTCGTCCTCCACGCGCATCACGCGCACGCCCTGCGCCACGCGGCCAATCACCGAGATGCCGCTGACCGGCATGCGGATGATGGTGCCGTCATCGGTGATGAGCATGATGTCCTCATCCTCGCTGACGAGCATCTGCGCGGCCATCAGACCGGTCTTCTCCGTCAGGCGCATGGCGAGGATACCCTTGCCGCCGCGGCTCTGGCTGCGGAACTCGGAAAGCTCCGTGCGCTTGCCGTAGCCGCCCTGGGTGATGGCCAGCACCTGCTTGCCCTCCTCCACCTTCGCCACGGAGATGACCTCATCGCCCTCGGCCAGGTCGATGGAGCGCACGCCCATGGAGTTGCGGCCCATGGGGCGCACGTCGCTCTCCGGGAAGCGGATGGCCTGACCCATGCGGGTGGCCAGCATCAGCTCGCTGCCGCCCTGGGTCAGCTCCACGCCGATGAGCTCGTCGTCCTCGCGCAGGGCGATGGCAATGAGACCCATCTTGCGCAGGTTGGCAAACTCCTCGCTGCCGGTCTTCTTGATGAGGCCGTCGCGCGTAGCCATGACCAGATAGCCCTGCTCGCGCTCGCGCGGCAGCGGCACCATGGCCGTGACCTTCTCGCCGCCGTCCAGCTGCAGCAGGTTGACGATCGCCGTGCCGCGCGCGGTGCGTCCGGCCTCCGGGATCTCGTAGCCCTTGAGGCTGTACACGCGGCCGCGGTTGGTGAAGAACATGATCTCCGCGTGCGTGGAGGTGACCAGCAGCTTTTCAGCGTAGTCCTCCTCGCGCGTGGTCATGCCCAGCACGCCCTTGCCGCCGCGGTTCTGGCTGCGGTAGGTCATGCGCGGAATGCGCTTGACATAGCCAAAGTGCGTCAGCGTGATGACGACGCTGTCCTCCTGGATGAGATCCTCCGGATCGATCTCGCCGTCCATCGCGGTGATCTCGGTGCGGCGCTCGTCGGCGAATTTGGCCTTGATCTCCAGGATCTCGTCGCGGATGATGCCCAGCACCAGCCTTTCGTCCGCCAGCACGGCGCGCAGATACGCGATGGTCTTCTCCAGCTCGGCGTACTCCTCCTGCAGGCGCTCGCGCTCCAGGCCGGTCAGGCGGGCCAGGCGCATATCGAGGATGGCCTGCGCCTGCTTGTCGGACAGGCCAAAGCGCTCCATGAGCTGCTCCTTGGCGACCGCTGTGTTGGCGCTGGCGCGGATGATGCGCACGATCTCGTCGATGTTGTCCAGCGCGATGAGCAGGCCCTC
>JBJEYK010000027.1:0-2250 GCA_051886775.1 Candidatus Ventricola sp.
CTTCCGCCACCGGCGGCGGCAGGCTCCGGTTCTCCCTACATCCCTCTGGACTCCCTACCCCCCTTGAAACGACCAGGGTTGCGACCCTGGACCCGGGGCTGTGTACGTTGCTGATAAAGCCTTCGTGCTTCGCGGCGCAGCATGGGCCGAGATGCAAATCCATTCTTAGTCCGCTATTGCATCCTGTCGGCAGCTGCCTCACCCCACGCTGACCTGACAGGAGCGCAGAGTTTCCAGCGCGGCGGCGTGCTTATCCGGGGTGACGCCGGCACACAGGCTGCCCTGCACGAGCAGGTCGGCCTCGGGCAGCGCAGCCTTGATCAGCAGCGCGTTGGACACGACGCAGATGTCCGTGCACACGCCGCACAGCTCGATGGTCATGCCGCGGCCATCGTCCGCGCCCATCTCCCTGGCCAGGCGTGCGACGTAGTGCGAAAGCTGCACGGAGCCGAAGGCCGGCTTCTCGAAGGAGATCATGCCGGGCGCGCATTCCCGGGCGATGTCGGGGTGAAGCGCCCAGCCCTCGGTGCCGCGGATGCAGTGCGGCACGGGCAGCAGACGGCCCTCGCGGGTGTCCATGTAATCGGGTTCGTGCGTGTCCAGGGTGAACAGGACGCGCGTGCCGGCCTCGCGCGCCTGCCGGATGCGCGCACAGACGGCGGGCACGATGGCGGCGGCCTCGGCACTGCCGAGCGCGCCGGTGATGAAATCGCGCTGCATGTCCACGACGATCAGCACGTCGGGGGTCTTTTCGTTCATAGGCTCTCCTCGCTTGCGCCGCGCCGGAGGGCGCGGACGGAATATGGAAGGAATATTCGCCTCCGGCGGGCGAATTCCTGCCGCAGCGCGCTCTTGCAGAGGGCAAGGAAGTGTGCTATGCTGAGCCTGCATAAGGGACGGGCGGGCACATCTGCCCGAAGGAGGAGCCTATGGATACGTCGATCCTCGGCACACTGTACATGATCGCGCCGGATCTGATGGAGGAGCTGGAGCTGCGCGCGCTCATTCTGGAGCGCGTGGCGGCGCTGGAGCCGATCGGGCGGCGCGCACTGGCGCAGCGGCTGAATTTGCAGGAGCGCGAGGTGCGCTCGGCGGCGGACGCGCTGCGGCGCGCGGGCTGCGTTGCGCAGCGTGCGGCGGGCATGGAGCTGACAAGCTATGGCCGTGAGCTGGTCGACGCGGCGCGCGGGGTCAGCCGGGGGCGGCGCTCGCTGGCGGCGGTGGAGCTGGCGCTGGCCAGCCGGCTGAGCGCTCAACGGGTGTGCGTGGTGCGCGGCGACGCGGATGTCGATGAGAGCGTGCTGGACGAGGCGGCGCGCGCAGCGGCGCAGCAGATCCGGTTTCTGCTGCAGGATGCGCGCGTGCTGGCCGTCTCCGGCGGGCGGACGATGGCGCGCACGGCGCAGGCGGTGTCCCTCGCTGCGCCGATGGACGTGACCGTCGTCCCGGCGCAGGGCGGCACGGGCGGCAGCGTGCACACGCAGGCCAACGCGCTGGCGGAGGCGTTCGCCGCGCGGCTGGGCGGCCAGCACAGGCTGCTGCACCTGCCCGACGGCATATCGCCCGCCGCGGCGGAGGAGCTTGCCCGCCTGCCGCAGCTGCGCGAGGCGCTGGAGCTGCTCGCGGCGGCGGACGTGGTGCTCTACGGCATCGGCCGCGCGCAGGAATCCGCTTGCAGGCGCGGCCTGAGCGCGCAGGAGCGCGAGGCGCTGGAGCGGCAGGACGCATCCGGCGAGGCGCTGGGGCTGTATTTCGACGCGCAGGGCGGCGTGGTCGGCGGGCGATGCGTCCCCGCGCTGAGCCTGCAGGCGCTGGGGCGCTCCGTTCAGGCAGCGGCAGTCGCCGTGGGGCGCAGCAAGGCGGAGGCGATTTTGTCGGTGTGCCTGCATCATCCGCACCGGCTGCTGGTCACGGACGAGGGAGCGGCGCTGCGGATGCTGGAACTTTTGCGGGTATAGCCGCTATTTCGCGTTAATCCTTTGACAATAAAGGAAAAAGGTGTTACACTATATCCGGCCCGTTGCCTGGTGCGGGCCGATCAGCCAGCAAAGCCCGGCCTGGCCGCGGCTTTCACGGTGCGCGCAGCTCCCGATGCGCGTGCCGGCCATACACCCCCGGGAGCAATGCGAACCAATTGGATTGGAGGAATTTCCCATGGCGAAAATGACCGTTGAGGACATCAATGTCTCCGGCAAGAAGGTGCTTGTGCGCTGCGACTTCAACGTCCCGATGAAGGACGGCAAGATCACC
>JBJEYK010000028.1:0-10977 GCA_051886775.1 Candidatus Ventricola sp.
ATGAGCGGGTTGATCTTGCCGCGGGTCAGCTTGCACAGCAGGTTGCCCAGCAGCATGCCGCCAGCCGTGCCGCCGCCGAAGGCGAACACGCCCAGGACGATGATCTTGATGGTCTCCGCCTGCAGGAAGGTGTCGGCCTTCGCCGTCGCGCCGACCGTCACGCCCAGGAAGATGGTGACGATGTTCATCAGCTCATTCTGCGCGGTCTTGGACAGGCGGTCCGTCACGCCGGACTCCTTGAACAGGTTGCCCAGCATCAGGGAGCCGATCAGCGGCGCGGCGCTGGGCAGCATCAGGGAGACGAGCACGGTCACGACGATCGGGAAGATGATCTTCTCGGTCTTGGAAACCGGGCGCAGCTGGCCCATCACGATCTGGCGATCCTTCTTGGAGGACAGCGCCTTCATGATCGGCGGCTGAATGACCGGCACCAGCGCCATGTAGGAATACGCGGCGATGGCGATCGGGCCCAGCAGGCCGGGAGCGAGCTTGGTGGTGACGTAGATGGCCGTCGGGCCGTCCGCGCCGCCGATGATGCCGATGGCGCCCGCCTCAGCCGGGGAGAAGCCCAGCAGCAGCGCCACGATGAACGCCAGGAAGATGCCCAGCTGCGCGGCGGCGCCCAGCAGCAGGGAGATCGGGTTGGCGATCAGCGGAGCGAAGTCGGTCATCGCGCCGACGCCCATGAAGATGAGCGGCGGGAAGATGCCCAGCTTGACGCCCTGGTACAGATAGTACAGCAGACCGCCGTTCTGCTTCACATACTGGTAGCCGACCAGCACGTCGCCGTTGTAGATCGGCACGCCGGCCTTGCCGTGATACATCGGGTTGGAGATGATCTCGTACATCGGCTCATCCATGATGCCGGCCAGCGGGAGGTTGGTCAGCAGCATACCGAAGGCGATGGGCATGAGCAGCAGCGGCTCAAACTGCTTGACAATCGCCAGATACAGCAGCACGAAGGAGATGAGGATCATCACGCCGGCCTTCCAGTTGCCGGCAATCAGCGCGTAGATGCCGGAATCCTTGATAAGGCCGCTGATGGTGCCGCCCACGCTGAAGCCCTCCAGCGCCTGCTGCACCGTGCCCTCGGCGCCCTCGGACTCCTCATCCACATAGACCGGGATCAGCTCGTTGGAATCGCTGACCAGCGTCGCGTACGCACGGGTTTCCTGGACCTCGGCAGCGGGCTGCACGGAGGCCGCATCCTCGGCAAAGGCGGGCGTGAGCATGCACAGCAGCGCCAGGCCGAGGAGAACGCTCAGAATCTTTTTCACAGCGCTTTACCTCTTTTGTGAATTACTCGATCACAACCAGCGCGTCGCCGGTGTTGACCGCCGCGCCCTTGGAGACGACCACCTGGGCGACCTTGCCGTCGCGCGGAGCCGGGATCTCGTTCTCCATCTTCATGGCCTCGAGCACGACCAGGCACTGGCCCTTCTTGACGGCGGCGCCGGCCTGCACCTTCACGTCGATGATGTTGCCGGGCATCGGCGCGCACACCTTTTCACCGCCGGCGACAGCCTTCGGCGCGGCAGCCGGGGCCGGAGCGGCAGCGGGCGCAGCGGCGGGAGCCGGAGCGGCCACCGGGGCAGCGACAGGGGCGGCAGCCACCGGCGCAGCGCCGGCAGCGACTTCTTCAACGGCAACCTGATACTGAGCACCGTTCACGGTGATGACGAAATTACGCATAATGGAGCTCCTCCTCGCAATAATTGGTTCGTTCTTGTGTTGTGGCTAGGGTGCGGGCGCCGTGCCGGATGCGGCAGACGCGCCCGCTTTGGCTTACATCCTGCTGTAAACCTGCTCCTCACGGCCTGCGCGGTTCCACGCGGGCGCGCTCTGGACGCGGCGGATGGAGCGGACGACGAAGCCGCCAGCAGCCTGCTCGCCGCCCTCGGCCTCGAGCACCGCGGCAATCGCGGCGGTGATCACGGCGATCAGCTCGCCATTGTCCGCCTGCGCGGCGGCGGGAGCCGTCTCGGCGACGGGTTCGGCAGCCTTTACAGGCTCACTGATTTTTTTTTTGCTGGTCGCGGAAAGAACAACCTTCTCCATGACCTTGATCAGCGCGATCAGGATGACCAGCGCGGCAAAGACGACGCCGACGCCGACCACGGCGACGGACAGACCATACCTCAGAATATCAAACATTCCTGTATCCTCCCCTGATTACAGCGGCATGTTGCCGTGCTTCTTGGGCGGGTTAGAATCGCGCTTACTGGAGAGCAGCTCCAGCGCGGCGATGACCATCTTGCGGGTGTCAGCCGGATCGATCACATCGTCCACCAGGCCCTCGCAGGCGGCGTTCACGCCGTCGGCCACCTCGGCCTCGTACTTGGCGGCCAGCTCCTTGCGCGCGGCCACCGCGTCGCCGGTGCTGTTCTTGATCTCGTCCTTGCGCCAGAGCTGGATCGCGGCCTCGCCGGTCAGCGGGCTGATCACAGCGCCCGGCCAGGCGTAGGTGGCGTCGGCGTTGGCGCTGCCGCCCATGGCGACATATGCGGCGCCGATGGCGTTGCCGATGACCAGGGTGACCTTCACGGTCGTCGCCTCGCTGTATGCGTAGACCAGCTTGGAGGCGGCCTTGATCACGTTCATCTGGCGATCCGCAGTCTTGAACAGCTCCAGGCCGGTGGAGTCCACCAGGGACACGACCGGGATGTTGTAGCAATCCGCGAAGCGGACGAAGCGCGCCAGCTTCTCCATGCGCTTGTCGCAGGTGTCGCCCTTGCCGGTGTAGACAAACGCGACCGTACGGCCCGCCATCTTGGCAAACGCGGTCACCGCGCCGGTATAGCCCTTGGAAACCTCGATCACCGAGCCGTTGTCGGCGATCGCGGTGATGACCGCCAGGCCGTCCGCGCCGGCCTCCAGGCCCTCGACCTTGCGGTTCATATCCTCCTCCACGGAGAAGGGCGCATCCTCCAGGTTGTTGGCCGGGAGCACGCCCAGCAGCTTGCGGGCCATCGCGATGGCGTCGGCCTCGCTGTCAAAGGCGAAGTGCGCCGCGCCGTTCTCCACGGCAATCTGGCCGCCGCCGAGCACCTCGGGCTTGACGACGTCCTTGCCCATGGTCGCACACAGCACCTGCGGGCCGGCGACCAGCAGCGCGCCGGCCTTGGCGACCAGCACAAAATCGGAAAGCTCCGCCATCATCGCCGCAGCGCCGATGCACGGGCCAAGCACCATCGTGATCATCGGCACCACGCCGCTCAGGCGCGCCATGTGCGCAAACATATCGGTGTACGCCTCCAGCGCCGCGGCGCCCTCGCCCACACGCGCGCCGTTGCTGTCGCACATGAAGACGACCGGCGTGCCGGTCTTGCGGGCCAGCTCAAGAACCTTGACAACCTTCTTGGCCTGCTTCGCGCCCACAGCGCCGTCCATCACCGCAAAATCCTGCGCAACCACATACACCGCGCGGCCGTCGACCGTGCCGGAGCCGGTCACGACGCCGGCATCGCCAAGGAGCATGGCCTGCTCCACGAAGCTGCCGCCGTCCAGCAGCATCGCCACGCGCTCGCGGGCGGTCTGCTTGCCGCTCTTCTTCTGTTTCTCAGCGCCAGCGGCATTCTCCAGAATGGCCTGCTTGCGCGAGAGCACCTGATTGAGATCCTGAAGGGTGCTCATTCCACTATCGCCTCCGTAATCATAAGGGTTATGGCCTCGGCAGCCTCAGGCTGCGTTGACCCAGATGCAACTTTTCCCGTTTTCCTAGATTCCACGGAAATCTCCCTATTCCTGCCACTTCTTGACAAAAAGCAGAAATTCGTGAAAACCCTGACAAATATACACGCCTCTATTTGTTCCTCTGTACGAGAATCAGCTGCGGCGTGTGCGCAGGCGCATTCAGAAACCGGTGATGCAGCACGCTGAATTCGCGCACACTCAGGCCGGACGCATAGGAGAGCAGCGCCTGAAGCTCCCTTTCGCCCTCCTCGTGGCCGGGATAGACGCACACCGTCACGATGCCGCCCGGCGCGATCAGCCTGGCCGCCGCCTGCACGGCGCGCAGCGTCGTCTCCGTCTTCGTCGTCACGGCATGCGCCGCGCCCGGAAGCCAGCCCAGGTTGAACATCACCGCCGCGACCGGCGCCGGCACATGGGCTTCCATAGTCTCGTGCCCGGCCAGCAGCAGCGTTGCGCGTCCGGCAAAGCCCGCCTCCTCCAGCCGCTCCCGCGTGCGGCAGACGGCCTCCTCCTGCACGTCGAAGGCATACACATGCCCCGTCTCGCCCACCAGCTCCGACAGGAACAGCGTGTCCTTGCCGTTGCCCATCGTCGCGTCCACCACGGTGTCGCCCGGGCAAACCGTGCGCCGCATGTAGTCCGCCGCCAGCCAGCGCGCGTTGCGCAGCTCAAAGCGCTCACAGTCCATCGCTTTCCTCCTGCTGATCAAACAGACGCCAATAGGCAATCTGGCTCTCGCTCACGCCCGCCTCCAGCACGGCGACGCGTCCATCGTCCATCACGCAGGCGTAGCGCAGCACGCCCTCGCCGGACGCCTCACAGATCAGCTCGCCGCACGGCGGCTCTCCCAGCGCCTCTCCCTCCAGATACAGCACGCCGCCCAGCGAGGAGACCTCCGTATCGCAGCGGAAGAGCGCCGCGGCCTCCTGCACGGACATACCGACCGTCAGTCTGCGCGGGCCGGAGAACGCCGCGCTGCTCACGCTCACGCCCCGCACGACCTCCACACCGGTGTAGGTGTCCAGATTGAGCTGCACCACCGCGCCGTCGTACAGAAGCAGGCGACCGCGCCCGTCGGAGAGCGTCTGCACGTCCAGCGGCTCCCCCACGCGCGCGACAAAGTCTGCCACCGGCACGCCCAGCGCGCCGCCGCCCATCACCTGCATGTCCGCGGCGGCAAACGCCGTCTCCCCGTTGGGCATCGCCCATACCTCGCCCGCCTGCCGGGAGGCGATCTCCTCCGCCGTGTGCAGGCCCTCCAGCGCCTGCGCCTGCGTCGCGGGGGCCATGCGCATGCGGATGGCGGCAATCGTCCCGCCGTCCAGCACATAGGTCAGCGTGTATTCAGTCAGCTCGTCGCCGCCGTAGGTGATGTACTCCACGCCGTACACCTCCGCCCCGGACATGTACGCCCACCGCCAGCCGCAGCCGGATTCCTGCGTGCCCAGGACGTACAGCTGTGTGCTGCTCGCGCCGGGGCGCTCGCCGTCCAGCGCGTCCTCCATGCGCATACCCACGCGTACGCCGCGGCAATCCGTCACCTGATCCGTGCGCAGGTCGATTTCCAGCAAATCCGACGCCTGCGGCGCATCCTCGCGCGCGGAGAGCACTGTCCCGAAAGCATACTCCAGCAGCACCTGTCCCCCTCGCGCGGGATCCGCCGTCTGCGCGGGATCGTTCAGCGGCGTCATCTGCGAAAGCGCTGATGCGAAGGCCTCGAGCCACGACGCGGCCACCTGCGCGTCATATGCCTGCGCCAGCGCATCCGCGCCGCCAAGCATCAAAAAAAGCGCGAAGCACAGTCCGCACAGCCTGCAAGTCCATTGTCTCATCGTGCATACACCCTTGCTTTTTTTCCAAATCATGGTATGATATGTGCTGTATAGGGCCGGAGAGCGCCGGCCAATCCTATTATATCAGAGTTTCCAAGCGCTTGAAAGGAGTAATTTTCATGTCCGAGGAACTTCAGTCCGGCTGCGCGCCCAGCGAGTGCGGCACCAAGCCCGCCTGCGCCGGATGCAGCCATAACCACAGCGCACCGCAGCAGGAGGAGCCTGCCAAGGAGCCGCCGAAGGTCCGCAAGGTCATCGGCGTGGTCAGCGGCAAGGGCGGCGTGGGCAAATCCCTCGTCTCCGGCGAGCTGGCCGTCATGCTCTCGCGCATGGGCTATCGCGTCGGCGTGCTCGACGCCGACATCACCGGTCCTTCCATCCCCAAGATGTTCGGCATCGAGGATAAGGCTATGGGCGACGGCGAGAAGATCTATCCCGCCGAGACCGAAAAGGGAATCCGGGTCATGAGCATCAATCTGCTGCTGGAGAACGACGACTCCCCCGTCATCTGGCGCGGCCCGGTCATCGCCGGCGCGGTCAAGCAGTTCTGGGAGGATGTCGCCTGGGGCGAATTGGATGTCATGGTCATCGATATGCCCCCGGGAACGGGCGACGTGCCGCTGACCGTGTTCCAGAGCATCCCGCTCGACGGCGTGGTCGTCGTCTCCACCCCGCAGGATCTGGTGGGCATGATCGTGCGCAAGGCCGTCAACATGGCCGCCATGATGAACATCCCCGTCCTCGGCCTGGTGGAGAACATGTCCTACGCGCTGTGCCCGGACTGCGGCAAGCGCATCGAGCTGTTCGGCAAGTCCCGCATCGCCGAGCAGGCCGCCGAGCTGAGCCTGCCCGTGCTCGCCCAGCTGCCCTTCGATCCCAAGGCCGCCAGCCTGTGCGACGAGGGGTTGATCGAGACGGTGGACAATCCCCTGATGGCTGATGCCGCCGCGGCGGTTGCCGGTCAGGTCGGGCTGTAATCCAACTGTATATCACGCAGGAGCCGCGTACAGACCGATGGTCTGTACGCGGCTCGCTGCATGTTTTCGAAGTCATTCGCCGTGCGCGGTGAAGCCCACGTCCACGTTGCGCAGCGTCTGCCCGGAGCGCAGCTGGAACGGCGCGCTCATGCCCGTCTCGGGATCCAGGTCGCTGTCGATCTCTCCGAGCGGCTCACCGTAGTGGAAGGTAAGCGTGTCGCCCGGCTGCGCGTTCAGCCGCAGCGCATAGCTGCCGGGCCGCAGCGCCTCAAAGCGATAGTAGCCGTAGGCGTCGCTCTCGGTCGTGGCCACCTCCCGCGTCGTGCCGTCCGCCTCGACGCGCAGCAGCGTGAGGCTGACGCCTGGGATCAGCGGCTCCTTGTAGTCCTGCAGGCCGTTGCCATTGGTGTCGAGCCAGACCGTATCGCCGATCCGTCCGGGCAGGATACCTCCGACATTCATGCTCAGGCGCTGCTCGCCCATTGCCAGGGCGAAGGGAGCCGTTTCGCTCACATTGCCGTCCGTCACCGGCGCGCAGGAGCCGCCCTCCAGGCCCGTCTGATCCGTGAAGAGCACGTCCTCTCCGATGGTGAAGCGCAGGCCGTAGGCGCCGCTGCGCAGGCGTTCAAAGGCATAGCGCCCGTCGCTGCCCACGCGCTGGCGTGCAATCGTCTCTCCGTCGCCGGAGAGCAGCTCAACCGTCACACCGCCCATTGCCGGCTCCGTGTCCTCCATCGTGCCGCTGACATCCTCGTCCATCCAGGCGCGGCCCGCAATGGTTCCCGCCTTTACGACGGCAATCGGCTCCAGCGATACGCTCTCGCCCATGGCGATGCTGTATTCGCTGGTCTCGCCCTCCTGGGCGTCGGCATCCGGCAGGGTCAGTGCAGAGCCTCTGGTGAACATGGCATCGCTGCCAAGGGACACGCGCAGGCGATACGTGCCGGGGCGCAGCATGTCAAAGGCATAGCGGCCCTGGTCGTCCGTCCTGGCCGTCGCCACGACGGTGCCGCCCTGCATGGCCGTCACCATCGCGCCGGAAAGCCCGGCCTCGGTGCCGTCGCACACGCCGTCCTCATCCGCGTCAATCAGCACGGATCCGCTGATGGACGCGGGGAAGATCGCGCCGACGTTCACCTCGCTCAGGCTCTGGCCCATGGAAAGGCTGAATGCCACTGTCTCCGCGATGCCCGCATCCACTCCGGCGCTCACGCCCTCTCCCTCGCAGGTGAAGACCATGCCCTGGGGCAGCGTCACCCGGAGGATGTACGTTCCCGTCCGCACAAAGTCAATCTGATACCAGCCGTCCTCGCCGCTCACAGCGGAGCGGGTGCCCGCCGCGCCGGTAGCGTCGATCAGCTCGATCATCGCGCCGCCCACGCCGCGCTCGTCCGCACTCTGATATCCGTCATAGGCGCTATCCTCCCAGATCCGGCCCACAATCGTGCCCACGGCGACGACGCCGACATCCTGGTCGGTGATCGACGCGCCTGCGCTGATCGCCATGACCGCGCTTTGGGCGCTCAGCGCGTCGGCCATCGGCACGACGCTCACGCGCCGGGTGCCCTGCGCGTTGCGCGCAAAGGCATAGCCATCATCCAGCGCAAAGGTAAGCTGCGCGCTGCCAGGCATCACGCGGTCAAACCGATACGCGCCGTTCTCGTTCGTCACGGTCTCCAGGGTCTTGCCCGCGTCCGTGCCGGTCGTCATGGTCAGCGTGACGCGCACGCCCGGCACACCGGCGTCGCCCGTCTGCCTGCGCCCGTCGTCGTCCTGATCCAGCCACACAACGCCGTCGATCTGCGCGGTCTTGAGCGCGCCGATCCGGATATCCGTGATCGAGCCGCCCATGGGCAGCGTATCCAGCGTCAGGCAGCCCTGGGCGTCCTGCGCCATGCGGGAATCCGCGCCCTGGGCCGTGAAGACATAGCCGTCCGCCAGCGTCACCCGCAGGGAGTAATCGCCCGGCATCAGGCTGTCAAACCGGAACTCGCCGCTGCGGATCGTCCGTTCGGTGGCCACAGTCTGCCCCCGCTCGTTCAGCAGCTCGACCGTCGCGCCGCGCAGCCCGGCCTCGCCTTCCGCCATCACGCCGTCGTAATTGGCATCCTCCCAGAGCACGCCGCTGATCTCGCCCTGCGTCAGCAGGCCAAAGCCCAGCCCGCTCACCCTCGCGCCGCCCAGCAGCGTGAAGGACTGCGAGTATCCGCGGCCCTGACGCTCGCTTTCCAGCGACAGCGTGCCGCCCTCCGCCATGCCGGAGAAGACGTAGCCGTCCGGCGCATCCACGCGCAGGCGGTACTCGCCCGGGCGCAGGCTGTCAAAGGCAAATGCGCCCTGCCCGTCGGTCACGATCGTAGCCGTGATGGTGCGGCCCGCGCCGTCCATCAGGTTGACCGTCAGGCCCGAAAGCCCCTGCTCCTGCGCGTCCTGCTGTCGGTCTGCATCACAATCCTCCCAAACAAAGCCGGAGAGCGCGCCCAGGCGCACGATGCCCGCGTTGGCTGTCTGTGTCGCTGTGCCGGAGGATACGGTGATCGCCCGCGTGGCGGACACGTTGGTGTTGGCCGGCTCCACGCCGCCGCGCGCCATCGTGCGCTCCGTGCCGGAGAAGCCGCAGCCCTCGTAAGCCGTGAAACGGACGCGATAACGCCCCGGCGCGATGCCCTCAAAGGCATAGCTGCCGTCCTCCGCCGTGGTCGTCTCCTCCAGGAGCGTGCCGTCCGCCGCAGAGAGCAGCTCGGCCTTTATGCCCTCGCAGGGCAGCTCGCTCTCGCCGAATGTGCTGTCCGCATCGTCGTCGTAGTACACCGTGCCGGAGATAGAGCCGGAGAGCATCGCACCGATGAACATCTGCACACCGCTCTGGCCCATCGACAGCGTAAACGGCTCGCTGCGGCCTGCGCTCTGCGTGGTCTGCGGCACGCTGCTGACCGGATACTGCGTCGTCTTCGGGTCCACCTGGCGCGTCGCGCGCCACTGCCCCGGCATCTGGTAGGCCAGCACATATTCGCCCGGGCTCACGCCGGCAAAGACGATCGTGCCGCTGTTGTCCGTCCTGTATGTGATCTCCTCCGCGTCCTCGCCGTTTTCCAGGCGGATCAGCGAGAGCGCCACGCCCGCGAGCATCTCCTCATACGGGCCCTTCTGGCCGTCGAACTGGGTGTCCTTGAACACGGACACTGTCAGCTGTGCGGGGATCGTCACGCCCGCATCCACGTTCTCCGCCCGTTCGCCGGGGCGCAGGGTGATCGGCCTGGTGCTGCCGCTCTGCGCGACCGCGCCGTACACGTCCGAATCCGCGCCATAGCGCGTGAAGGCCCACTCGCCGTCCAGCTCGAACAGCACGCTGTATGTGCCGTCATAAAGGCCGTCGAACACATATGCGCCCGCATCGTCGGTCTGCGTCTCGCGGATGATCTCGCTGTGGCCGTCCTGCGTGTCCAGCAGCAGCACGCGCACGCCCGAAACGCCGCGCGCCTGTGCATCGATCACGCCGTCGCCGTCGTCATCCACGCGCACCGCGCCGGTGACGGCACAGGCCTGCTGCACCACGATCTCGTAGCCATCCTGATCGCCGAGCCAGACCATGTCGCCCTGGCCGAGCGTCACGCGCCTTGTGATCACGCCGTCCTGCGCGTCGTCGCAGAGATAGCCCTCCGGCAGGCGGATGCTCACCTCGTATTCGCCCGCCAACAGGCCGGTAAACTCAAACTCGCCGCCCTCACCGGTCACCACGACGATCGGCTCCTCCAGCGCATCCGCGTGCACGTCGCGCATTTCCACCAGCAGGCCGCTCAGGCCGTCGAGGGCGCCGTCCGCCTCCCGCTCGCACAGGCTGCCGCTGACCTGCGCCGGATAGATGCAGCCCGCGTTGACAATGTAGTCCGTGTGGTCACCGTCAATGGGCATCAGCGGGCTAACGCCATAGCGCGTGTCCTCCACGCCGCTGATGACGTGCGCGCTGTACACCGCGCCGCCGGAGAAGACGACGTCCGACTCGAAGCGCACCCGGTATGCCCCGCCGGAAAGCGGGCCGAAGGCATAGCTGCCGTCCGCGCCCGTGCGCACGGAATCCACCGCATCGCCGTCCTGATTCAGGAGCGTCACGGTCATGCCGGCATAGCGGCGCGTCTCTGCGGCGTCCATCACGCCGTCTGCGTCCTCGTCAAAGAAGGCCACGCCGCCAATGCGTCCGTCGCGCCCCGCGCAGACCGTTTCAAACAGGCCGCTGCCCGTCAGGGTAAGCGCCTGCGTCTCCTGCTGCGTGCGCGCCATCCGCCGGATGCCGCCGTCTGCCTCGGTGCAATAAGCGTATATGCCGCTCATCTGCGCCTCGGCCTGCAGGCTCGTCTCGCCCGTGCTGCTGATCTGCACGCCCAGAGCCAGCTGCCCCGGCGCAAACCCGCCGGCCACCGCCTCCTCAAGCGTATCGGCGTTCAGATACGTCACGCGCACGGCGCAGATGTCGTCCT
>JBJEYK010000029.1:0-10796 GCA_051886775.1 Candidatus Ventricola sp.
CACATCACGCCGCCCACCAGCGCGTACAGCGCGCGGAAGCCGTCCAGCTCGAAGTGCAGCCCCAGGATGCAGAAGCCGGGGATGGCGAACGTCAGCGTCATGCCGCGGACAACCGCCAGCACCGACAGAAGCGCACCCAGCAGCTCCAGCAGGCAGGAGACGATCACAAAGCCGTCGCGCGCGCTCTTGCTGCGCCGGCCAATCAGATAGGAGATGAGCGAAGCCAGCATCGGGAAAAAGACCAGAAATCCAAGCAGCATTCTCTTTCCCTCCTCCTCACAGCACGCCGGCGGCAATCGCCGTCATGTGGGCAACCACCGCGTTGGAGAACACGCCGCACAGCACGATCGCCGCGCTGAGCACCGCCAGCGGCAGCTTCATCTTCCAGGTCGGGTCGCACTGGACGCCCGGCTCCAGGCCGGTTTTGTCCTCCAGCGGACGGAAGAACATGTAAAACGCGATGCTCATCAGGTAGATGGCCGTCAGCACGGCGGAGATCAGGATCGCCGCCACGCCCACATTGCCCATGGCCGTGCCGCTGGCGACCGCCGCGGTGCCGATCATCCACTTGCTGACAAAGCCCGGCAGCAGCGGCGTGCCCATCAGCGCCAGCGCGGCGATGGTGAACACCACGCAGGTAAAGGGCATCACCTGGGCAAAGCCGCGCAGGCTCTCGATCTGGGTGCGGTGCGTCTTGACGAGCACCGCGCCCGCGCAGAAGAACAGCGTGATCTTCATCAGCGCGTGGAAGACCATGTGCAGCAGCGCCGCCGTGAGGCCCTCCGCCGTCATCAGGCAGGCCGCCAGCACGATGTAGGACAGGTTGGAGATCGTGGAATACGCCAGGCGGCGCTTGAAGTGATGCTCGCGCACCGCCATCGTGGAGCCGTACACAATCGTGATCACCGCCAGCATGAGGGCAATCTGCTGCGCCCAGGTGCCGCGCAGCAGCTGCGCGCCGAAGCTGTAATACGTCAGCCGCATGATGGCGAACACGCCCGCCTTGACGACCGCGACCGCGTGCAGCAGCGCCGTCACCGGCGTGGGCGCGACGCTGGCGCGCGGCAGCCAGGCGTGCATCGGGAAGACGGCCGCCTTCACGCCGAAGCCCAGGAACGCGCACAGGTAGCCCACCCTCAGCAGCAGCGGATGCGCCTGGGCGAACGCCTCGTCCAGCACGCCGCCCATCACGAACGCGCCGCCCTTGCCGAAGGCCACGATGATCATCACGCCCACAAAGGCAATCGCCGCGCCGAAGAACGAGTAGAGCATGTACTGATGGCCGGCCTTGATGCTCTCGCGGCTCGTGCCGTGCATGACCAGCGGCAGCGTGCACAGCGTCAGGAACTCATAGAAGATGTACATCGTCATGATGTTCGCCGCGGTGGAAATGCCCAGCGTCACGCCGTAGGTGATCGTGTAGAGCGCAAAGAAGTGGTTTTCGCCGCCCTCGTGCTCCATGTACTCAAAGCCATAGAGCGTGGCCAGCGGCCAGAGGAACGCGACCAGCGCCGTGAACACGCTGCTCAGCCCGTCGATGCGAAAGGCGATGGGCATGTCCTCCATCAGGTAAACGAGGATCGTCGGGTCGGTCCGGCGCCAGGTCAGGCACGCGAGGACGATCAGCGAGGTGAGCACAGTCGTCCCCTCGATGACCAGCTCGCGCGAGGCGCGGTGCCTGAAGGGCCGCAGCAGCGTCAGCAGGCCCACGACGATCGGAAGAAGTACCGCGAGGCAAAGCATAGCATTCTCTCCTTACAGGATGGCCGCAGCGGCCGCGGCGATCACGTTCATCAGCGGCTGCGCCAGCACGCCGCAGAGCACCACGCCCGCCGCCAGCACGAGCATCGGCACGGTCATCAGCTTGCCCGGCTCGCGGCTTTCCAGCGCCTTGTAGTCGTAATCGCTGCCCGGGAAGAAGCCGTTAATCGTCACCGGCAGCAGGTACGCCGCCGTCAGCAGGGCGGAGATGATCAGCACAATCGGGCCGACGACGCCGATCGTGCCCAGCCCGGCGTCCAGCGCGCCGGTGGCCAGCTGCCACTTGCTCACGAAACCGCCCGTCGGCGGGATGCCGATCAGGCCCAGCGAGGCAATCGTCCAGCACCAGATGGTGATGGGCATCTGCTTGCCGATGCCCCGCAGGTCGCGCACATAGGTTTTGCCCGTCTGATGGATGATCGCGCCCGCGCACAGGAACAGCGCGTCCTTGATGGTGGAGTGCGCCACCACATGCAGCAGCGCGCCGCCGAAGGCGACCGGGTGCATACACGCCAGGCCAAAGAGCACATAGCTCACCTGGGAGACGGTGGAATACGCCAGGCGCTTCTTGAGCAGCGGCTCGCGGTAGGCCAGCATCGAACCCATGAACACGGTGATCAGCGTCAGCACCAGGAACGCCGTCTGCACCCAGGTGCCGGCAAGCGCCTTCGCGCCCACCAGGAAGTAGACCACGCGGATCACGGCGAGCACGCCCGCCTTGGTGATCACGCCGGAGAGCACCGCCGAGGCCGGAGCCGGGGCGACCGGGTGCGCCGTGGGCAGCCAGCCGTGCATCGGGAACATGCCGGCCTTCGTGCCAAAGCCCAGGATCACCAGGAAGGTGATCACCAGCAGGCCCGCCTGCGGCGCGGCGGAGGCCATGCCGCCGGGCGTGAAGGTCACGCTGCCCAGGTAGTGATTGAAGAAGAAGATGCCCAGCAGGCCCAGCATCGCGCCGAAGATCGAGTAGATCAGGTACTTGATGCCCGCGGCGACGGCCTGCGGCGTGCGCTCATGCACGACCAGCGGCACGGACAGCAGCGTCATCAGCTCGTAGAACACATACAGCGTGATCATCGAACCGGCGTAGCACTGGCCGATCAGCGCGGAGAGCACCGTCATGTAGAACGCCTGGAAGGAGCGCTCGTGCTCGTCGTGGCCCAGGTATTCCAGCGCGAACACCGCAGCCAGCAGCCACATCGTGCTCATCAGCACGGCGAAGATGCTGCCCACGATGTCGATGTGCAGATAGAGCGTGAGCGTGGGCGTCAGCGGCAGGAGCGTCGCCTCGGTGCCCTGGCCGAAGCACAGCAGGATCACCAGCGCCAGCTCCAGCGCCAGCGCGCCGCAGTGGAGCCTGGCGCGCAGGACGCGGTCGGTCTTGGCCGCCGGCAGGCAGAAGACGGCGACGCCGACGAGCGCCGGCAGGAAAATCGCCAGAATCATGAGAGCAATCACGGTCGTTATCCCCCTTCAATGTCTTAGGCAAACCGCGTCAGGCCTTCGGCCAGCACAGAGAGAATCGGCTGGGAGAAGATGCCCAGCAGCAGGTTCATCACGATCAGGCAGACCATGCTGACCGCGGTGTACTTGTTCTTCTTCACCGTCGGCGGCAGCACGGTGTCGCCCTCCTTGGTGGGGATGAACAGCTCCACCGCCGTGCCCAGGAAATAGGCCGCGTTGAGCAGGGTGGAAATGGCCACAGCCGCCAGGATGATGCCCATGTGGCGGCCGCCCACGTCGATAGCCGCCTGCGTCAGCGTCACCTTCGTCATAAAGACGCTCAGAAGCGGCACGCCGGTCAGGTTCAGCGCGCCCAGCGAGAACGCCAGCGCCAGCAGCGGCGCGCGGTAAAACGCTCCGCGCAGATCGCGGCGCAGGTGCGTGCCGCCGCAGGCGTCGTCCATCTCCGCCGTCGCCAGGAACAGCATGGACTTGGTCGCCGCGTGCGCCGCCATGTGCCACAGCGCGCAGATGATGCCGATCTGGCTGCGCAGGCCCAGCGCCGCGAAGATGTAGCCGATCTGCGCGACGGAGGAATAGGCAACCATGATGCGCGTGGTCTTGGCGCGCACGGCGCTCACCGAGCCCATGATCATGCCCGCCACACCGAAGATGAACAGCACGTCCAGGATGCCCATCGAGCAGATCACGTCAAAGCCGATCACGCGGACGTAGACCTTGATCAGCAGGAAGATGTAGCCCTTCGACACCAGGCTGGAGAGCATCGCCGCCACGGAGGGCGTCGCGTTGGAATACGCGCCCGGCAGCCACTTTTCAAACGGATACAGCGCGCTCTTGAGCGCCAGGCCCACCGTGATCAGCGCGACGACAACCGTCAGCGGCACATGATACTGCCCGCTCGCCGCCAGCGCTGCGACGGACTCGTGAATGTTTTCCATCAGCAGGTGGCCGGTGATCGTGTAGAGCAGCACGATGCCGAACAGGAACAGGCTCGAGCCGAGCAGGTTCATGATCATGTAGCGCACGCCGGCCACGAGGTTGCGGCCCTTCTGGCGCATCATGATCAGGCCCGCCGCCGCCAGGGTGTTGATCTCGATGAAGACGTAGGCGGTGAACAGGTCGTTCGTGTAGACGAGCGCCTGCAGCGCCAGCAGCAGCAGATCGACCAGGATGCAGTAGATGTTGTACTTGGTGCGCTCGATCTCGCGGATGGAGGGCACCATGCCGCCGATGAACGAAAAGAGCATCACCAGGCAGAAGGCGAACATCATGGTCGTCTCCAGCACGCCGGCGCGGATCTCGTTGCCCCACGGCGCGGGATAGTGGCCCATCAGGTAGACGAAGCTGTCGCCCGTTTGCAGGGTGTAGACCATCACGGCGCCGGTCATCACCGTCACCACGGCGATCAGGCAGGCCGTCAGCCGGCGCGCCAGCTTGCCGTTGAGCACGGAGGAGAGCACCGCGCAGATGAGCGTCAGCAGGATGCCCATGAAGGGGAAGTTCTGCACAAGCCGCAATCAGACCTCCTCCTTTCCGGCCAGCTTGATGATCTCGTCCAGGTTGAGCGTGTGATAGCGATAGTACAGCCGCACGGCCAGCGCCAGCATCAGCGCCGACACGCTGACCGACACCACGATGCCCGTGAGCACCAGGCCCGCGGGAATCGGGTTGATGTACGCCTCCACGGACTGCACGCCGTCCACGACGATGGGCGCCACGCGCCCCTTGATGTAGCCCTGTGACGCCAGGAACAGGAAGACCGCCGCGTCCATGATGTCCATGCCGATGATCTTCTTGATCAGGTTCCTGTGCAGCATCATCGTGGAAAAGCCGATGCAGAAGAGAATGATCGCCGCCGTCTCCTCGTAATTGACAAACAGTTGCATCTCACAGCTCTCCTTTCCGGAAGACCGCGTAGAAGCAGTACATCGTGCAGGCGACGATGAAGCCCACGCAGATATTGAGCACCAGAATCAGGCCGCTGGAGAGGATCGCGCCCGGCGTGCCCAGCGGGATGGCGCTGTGGATGCCGTTGGCGCCGGTGTAGAACGAGTAGCACTTGCTCAGCGCGTACGTCAGCAGCGCCACCAGCACGATGCGCTGATACGTCTTGTAGGTGAAGAAGCGCCGGGTCTTGTCAAAGCCGAAGGCCGTGACGTAGAGGATCAGCCCCGCGCCCATGATCGCGCCGCCGGAAAAGCCGCCGCCCGGCGACAGATGGCCGTTGAGCACCACGTACACGCCCAGCAGCATCACAATGGGCACCAGGATGAACGCGGTCTTTTGCAGGATGACGTCGTTCTTCGGCTCGTAATAGGTGTCGGAATGCGGGTTGTCGTGCATGTCCTGCGCCAGCTGGCTGTACTTGTGGGAGTTCTTGTCCCTGCGCAGCAGGAACAGCACGACCATCGCCGCGGTGAACAGCACGCTCGACTCGCCCAGCGTGTCAAAGGCGCGGTAGTCCAGGATCATGCCGGTGACGATATTCACCGCGCCCGTCTCCTGAAGGCCCTTTTCGATGTAGCGGGCGGAGACCTCGTTGTTGATCGGGTGCTCCGGGCTGCCGAAGCTCGGCAGCGTCGTGACGGTGTAGAGCAGCAGCGCGATGAGCGTCAGGCAGATGCCCACGCAGAGCAGGCAGTACAGCACGCGGGTGATGCGCACGCCCGTCCTCTCCGTCCACGCGTTCATCGCGCTGGCGATGCGCGCTTCCTCCTCGCGCTCCTCCTCCTCCCAGCGAAGCTCCGCCGGGCTGAGCTGCGCGGTTTCCGGCGCGGCCTGCTGCTCCTGGGAGGCCTCCATGGCGCGCTCCAGGTCGTTCACATCGTCGGCCAGCCAGGCGCTCAGCTTCTCCATATAGGGGTTCTTCGGCTTATTCTTCTTCATCCGTCTCACCTCCGCGCTTCCTGCGCTCGTGCTCCTTGCGCACCTCGTTGCGCGCGTCGATGGCGTGGATCTTCTTGAGCGCCAGGAAGAACAGCAGGCTCGTCACGCCCGCGCCGACCGCCGCCTCCGTGATCGCCAGATCGGGCGATTCCAGCGTGATCCAGATGACCGACATGATCAGGGAATAGGCCATGTAGATGATGACGCTGGTGAGCAGATCGCGTGTCACGGACACCGCGACCGCGCACACGATCAGAAACAGCAGCATCAGCTGAATGATTCCGCTCACGGCTGCTCCACCTCCGTCTGTTCCCCGTCCTGCTCAGGCTGCGCCGCAGCCTGCTGTGCGGTCTGTTCTCCGGGCTGCGCCGCGTTCTCGCCGCGCTCCTGCGCCAGCGAGCGCCTGTGCACGACCATGTACTCGTCGCGCTGCTCGTCGGTGGCGATCTCCAGGCGGCACAGCATGTGGCTGGACACCGGCGAGCTGATCCACCAGAACACGGCCACCAGCAGCAGCTTGAGCGCGGAGAAGACGTCCGGCGCGCTGATGGAAAGGCCCGCCACGCACAGCGCGATGCCCATCGTGTCGATGAGGGCGGCGGCGTGCATGCGGTTGGCCGCGTAGTCGAAGCGGAACATGCCGTACACGCCGATACAGCAGACGATCAGGCCGGGAATGACCAGCGCCGCCGTCAGCACAAAGCGAATCCACGCGATCACGGGGTCTTCCCCTCCTCTCCCTGCTCCTGCTGCTCGAGCAGCTCCTGCTCGTGCTTGTGCTCGTAATAGATGCCGGTATACACCTTGCTCAGCACGATGACCGCCAGGAAGCTGATCATCGCGTACACCAGCGCGATATCGGCCAGATAGCCCTCGCCAAGCAGCACTGCCGTCACGCTGACCATGATGACCGTCAGCGTGCCGATGATGTTGATCGCCAGCACGCGGTCGGAGATTCTCGGCCCCGCGATGCAGCGCACAAGGCACATCAGCGCCAGCGCGGCCAGCACCAGCAGCGTCAGCGCCGACAGCGCCTGATAAGCCAGCTCAATGCTCATGCTCATTTGCCTCCCCGCCGTCGTCCGGCGTCGTCACATACGCGTCGTCCTGCGCCCCGGCGTCCATCGCCCAGGCCTCGCCCTCGTCCGCCGCAGCCTCATCCGCAGCGGCCTCGTCCGCCGCGGCCTCCTGCGCCGCCTCCGGCTCAAGCACGGGATCCTCCGCGGCCTCCGGAGCCTCCGGGGCATCGTCGGTCGGCGTCCGGTCGGGATCGGGCGTGTCCGATGCGCGCTCCATCGCCTCCAGCGCCTGCACCATCGCGCCGTCGTCCAGCCCGTCCACCAGGGACGCGTCCAGGCAGTGCACCGTGAAATGGTTGTCCTCCAGGTTGACGGTGATGGTGCCGGGCGTCAGCGTGATGGAGTTGGCCAGCGTCACCAGATGGCGGCTGCGCCTGAGGTCGACATCGAAGTGCACCAGCTGCGGCTCCGGCTCAAACTGCTTGTTCAGGATCATGCGCATGACGTTCAGGTTGGCCTTGACGATCTCGGTAAGCAGCAGCGCGCCGTAGCGCAGCGCGTCGGGCAGCCGCCGGACGAGCGCTATGCCAACGCGCGGACTGTACCCAAGAAATGCGCAGGTGAACGCGTACATGGCCGCGGCAAACACCAGGCCAAAGACGCCGATCTCTGTCGTCCACCGGCCGTTGAGGATGACCCACAGCCCAAAAAACACCAAAAACATGACGATCCTCCCATAGACACCGCTCAGCGCGGATGATGATAATCCCAAGCATGGTATGACGGTTTCAATTCTAATCCACACACGAATGCTTGTCAATCAAATCAAGAGATTTTCACACACAGCAAAACCGACGCAGCGCAGGCCGCGTCGGAATGGCATAGGATATGTTGCCTCAGCGCGCGCCGCACTCCCTGCGCACCAGCGCCTGATAGGCGTCGCGGATGGCGGCGAAGGTCTTCTCGTCCCTCATGCCCACGCTCCGGCCGTCGATCTCCTTCACGCGGCAGGTGAGCGCGCTGGAGCTGGAGAAGAACACCTCGTCGGCCTCCAGCATCTCGCGGACGGTGAACGGCTCCTCCGCCACCGGGATGCCCAGCTCGCGGGCGAGCATGAGGATGTGTGCGCGCGCGATGCCCGGCAGGATCAGGTTGTCGCACGGCGCGGTGCGCAGCACGCCGTCCTTGAGGATGTGCACGTTGGAGTGCGAGCACTCGGTCACGCGGTCGCCGCGGTGGAAGATCGCCTCGTCGCAGCCGGCCTCGACGGCGCGCTGGTTGGCGATGACCGCGGGCAGCAGGTTGATCGTCTTGATGTTGCAGTGCAAAAAGCGCGTGTCCTCGATGGTGATGCAGCGATACGCGCCGTACACGTCGCGCATGGCGATGGGCTTGACAAACGCCCAGACGCTGGGCTTGTCGCCCGCGCCGGAGTACGGATGATTGCGCATGCCCACGCCGCGCGTCACCTGCCAGTAGAGCATGTGCACGTCGCCGTCCACCTGGTCGACCAGCGACTGCAGCAGGCGCTTCATCTCTTCCTTCTGCATCGGGATATCGATGTCGATGAGCTTTGCGCTGCGGTAGATGCGCTCGATGTGGTCGTCAAAGTGCATCGGCACATGGTTGACCGCGCAGGTGGCGTCGTACACGCCGTCGCCGAAATAGCAGGCGCGGTCGTTCATGGGCACCATCATCTCCTCGATGGGCGCGGTTCTTCCGTTGTAATAGGCGATATTCTGCATGGCAATGGCCCCCTTTGTGATTTCTGTCATGATTCGGCCCGAATGGCCGCGACCTCGCGCAGCGCCTCATCCCAGGCGGCGTCCTGCAATCGGCGCACAAGCTCCGGCGCGCGCCCGCCGACGGGCCTTCCGTCGATCTCGCTGATGCGGCAGCACAGCGCGCTGGCGCTGGTGAAGAGCACCTCGTCCGCCTCCAGCATCTGCTGCACGGTGAACGGCTCCTCCGCCACCGGGATGCCCAGCTCCCGGCACTGCGCAATGCGGTGCGCGCGGGTGATGCCCGGCAGGATCAGGTTGTCGCACGGCGCGGTTTGGAAGACGCCGTCCCGGAGGATGTGCACATTGGAGTGCGCGCACTCGGTCACGCGGTCGCCGCGGTGGAGGATCGTCTCGTCGCAGCCGGCCTCCTCCGCCCGCTGGGTGTAGATGACGCTGGGCAGCAGGTTGATCGTCTTGATGTCGCAGTGGAGGTAGCGGGTGTCCTCCATCGTGATGGCGCGATAGTCCCTGTCCATGGGATCGAGCGCGTCGGGCTTCACCCACACCCACAGGCTGGGCTTGCCCCCGGCAAAGCGGTAGGCGTGCCCGCGCATGCCCACGCCGCGCGTGGCCTGCACATAGACCATCTGATCCGGGCTGTCCACCCGCCGGCAGAAGTCCAGCACCAGCGCGCGCAGCTCGTCAAAGGGCATCGGCACCTGGATGTCGATGCGCGCGGCGGAGCGGTAGAAGCGGCGCAGGTGATCGTCCAGCGCCAGCGGCACGCGCTCAACGGTGAACATGGCGTCGTACACGCCGTCGCCGAAGTAGCTGCTGCGCTCGTTCATCGGGATCGTCATCTCCTCGATGGAGGCGATTTTCCCGTTGTAGTATGCAATATTTTCCATGTCCCCTTCTCCTCGGACGCACTGCGCCCCGCAGGGCGCGTCTTTCGTCTATGATACTCCAGCCACCTGCATTTGTCAAACCCCCGACCGCCGCATTTCGCCGATTTCCCGCGCCAAAATGCCGTGTTTTCGCCGTCATGTGCATGCCGCGCCCGGCCCGCGTGCAAAATCGCGCAGGCGGCGAGGGATCCGCCCGCACCGCAAAAAGCCGTGCCGACCCCTTGGGTTTTCCCCCGGCGGGTGCTATAATGGAAGCACCGCCACAAAAGGAGGATCGCTATGGACGCACCGCTCGTTTCCGTCATCGTGCCCATCTACAACGCCGCCATCGATCTGGTGCCCTGCCTGGAGAGCATCAAGCGCCAGCGGTATCAAAACCTGGAAATTCTGCTGGTCAACGACGGCTCCAGCGATTCCAGCCTGGAGATCTGCCGGATGTACGCTCGCTTGGATCCGCGCATCATCATCATCGACAAGGAAAACTCCGGCGTGTCCGGCACGCGCAACGTCGCCATCGAGCGCGCGACGGGCAAGTATCTGCAATTCGTCGACGCGGACGACTACCTCGATATCAACGCCACGCGCCTGATGGTCGAAGCCATCGAGGAGGCCGGGGCCGACCTGCTCGTCAGCCACTACTGCTCCGTCGTCCCCGGCGGGCACATCCAGGTCTTCGGCTTCCTGCCGCCCGACGCCCGGATGGACAAGGCGCAGTTCGCCCGCCACCTGATGGAGGAGCCGGCCAGCTTCTACTATGGCGTGATGTGGAACAAGCTCTACCGCCGCGACCTGATCATGGACAACCACATCCGCTGCAACGAGGAGTTCACCTGGTCGGAGGACATGCTCTTCAACCTGGAGTACATCCGCTATGCGGAGCGCTTCTGCTCGCTGCGCACGCCGGTCTACTACTACACGCGCCAGAAGAAGAACTCGCTCTCCGCGAAGGTGACGCCCGCCCGCGTGCTGACGACAAAGGCGGAGCTGTTCAAGTATTACAAGCAGCTCTACATCGACCTCGGACTGTACGAGAC
>JBJEYK010000030.1:0-10771 GCA_051886775.1 Candidatus Ventricola sp.
TGTCGGTGGAGACGCTGCTCACGAAGGACTGCGACAACGCGGGCGGCGTGTTTGAGACGCGCGGGCGCGGCTTCATGGGCGAGGCCATCGCCGAGATGCTCAAGACGCCGCTGGGCGTGGGCAACGCCACCTATCGCCTCACCCAGGAGGACGGCTATGTGGACACGGTGCCCTTCGGCTGCTGGCGCAGGGAGCTGTTCGACCGCATCGGCGGCTTTGACGAGCGCATGACCCGCAACCAGGACAACGAGCTGAACTTCCGCATCCGCAAAAATGGCGGCAAGGTCTATCTCAACCACAATATCCGCGTGCTGTACTACTGCCGCGACACCCTGCGCGGCATCATGAGGATGGGCTTCATGAACGGCAAGTGGAACGTGATCACCATGACGCTGGTGCCCGGCTCGATGGGCGTGCGCCACTTTGTGCCGCTGGCGTTTGTGCTGTCCACGATTGGGCTGCTGCTGCTGACGCTGCTCACGCACAGCATGCTCTTTGGCGGGCTGCTGGCGCTGGAGTGGGGCGCGTATCTGCTGCTGGACGCCTTCTATGCCTACACCATCGCCAAGGAGAAGGGCTGGCGCTTTTTGCCGGTGGAGGTCATTCTCTATCCGGCGTTCCACTTCGCCTATGGCTTTGGTTCGCTGGCGGGCATTGCAAGCCTTCCCCGATTCCTGCGCGCAGAGCGCGACAAGAAGGAGAAGCGGGAATGAGCGTGCTGCACATCTGCTGCAACCTGGCGGGCAGCACGGTATTCGGCCAGCTGTTTGAGGCGCTGCGGGACGAAGGCCTGGAGCAGACGGTCTTTGTGCCGGAAAAGCGCGTGCGGGATATCGGCAGGGGCGCGCCAGAGGGCGTGCCGACGCATTGGGCGCGTACCGTGCGCAGCAGCGACATGCTGCTGTTCTTCCGCAAGGCGCAGCGTAGCGTCCCGGCGATCGAGAGGGAAATCGACCTGAGCGGCGTGCGGCTTGTGCATGCGCACACGCTCTTTACCGACGGCGGGATCGCCCGCGCGCTGTACAGGCGGCACGGGATTCCCTACGTCGTCACGCTGCGATACAGCGATATCGATGCCATCTGGCGCTGGGAGCCGCACCTGCGGCCCATGGCGCGGCGCATTCTGGCGGACGCGGCGCAGGTGGTCTTTCTCTCGCCCAGCGCGCGCAGCAGGGTGCTGGATACCTGGCTGCGCGGCGATGCGCGCGAGGCCGTCGCATCGAAATCGGCGGTCATCCCCAACGGCATCTGTCCCCGGTGGCTGGACGGCCAGCCGCGCTCGGCGCTGGGCGACCCGGTACGCGTGGGCTTTGCCGGGCTGATGAACCGGCGAAAGCGGCCTCTGGACGCGCTGCAAGCCGTGCATGCGGCCAGCGATGCGGGCAGCACGCGCTATGTGCTGCGCGCCTGCGGCGACGGGCCGCTGCGTGCGCTTGTGGAGCAGGCGCTTCGCCCGGGCGACGAGAGCCTGGGGCGCGTGCAGGGCATGGAGGCGATGAAGCGCTTCTACGCCGGGTGCGATGTGCTGCTGGTGCCCTCCGGCGCGGAGACGTTCGGCATGGTCTATTTGGAGGCGATGAGCCAGGGCGTGCCGGTGCTCTACACGCGCGGCCAGGGCTTTGACGGCCAGTTCCCGGAGGGCGAGGCCGGGTATTCCGTGGTGTGCGGCGACATCGCGCAGCAGGCGAAGGCGCTGGAGCTGGTCACGCAGAACTATGCCCGGCGCTCGGCACGGTGCATTGAGCTGGCACAGGGCTACGCCTGGCCGTCGGTGGCCGGGCAGTGGATGGCGCTCTACCGCAAGGCAGGGCTGAAGGCATAATCAAAGGAGGGAAAACCGCATGGCGCAGGAGGGCAGCAAGCTCCGCATCCTGATGATGATCCACCGTCAGGCGGACAATTCCCCCTATTGCTTCTATGTGCACGAGCAGGCGAAGGCGCTGGCCGCGCGCGGGCACGAGGTCGTGGTGATCTCCGCCGTGGGCGTGATGCCGATGATGGCGCGCCTGCGTCCCGGCCAGGCCGAGGTCGTGCGGCGCACGCCGGACAGCGCCGTGATCGACGGCATCCGGGTGTTCTATCCCCGGTATCTGACGCTGGGCAACGCGGGCGAGCGCCTGCTGGGCGGGCGATTGCTTTCGCTGGCGGCGCTGCCCGTGGCCCGGCGGCTGCATGCCGAGCGCCCGTTTGACATCGTGCATGCGCACATGCTCCCGCGCGACGGTCACGCGGGGCAGATCGTCGCCCGGGCCTTGGGCGTCCCGCTGGCGCTGACGGTGCACGGCACGGACATCTTCCACTATTTCATCCCCGGGCGGGAGCCGTGGCCACGCAACCGGCGCATCGCCCGTGAGGCGGACGCGCTGATGGCCGTCTCCAGCCTGCTGCTGCGCCGCGTTGCGCCGTATCGCGGAGAGGGCCGGATCACCCGCGTCGTGCCCAACGGCGTCGACCTGTCGCTCGTACCGGAGGCGGCTAGGAGCACGCCGCGCGCGGTGATCTCCGTGGGCACGCTCAAGCCCCGCAAGTGCATGGACAGGACGCTGGAGGCGTTTGCGCGCGTGGCGGGCGATTACCCGGACGCGACGCTGACCCTCGTGGGCATGGGCGACATGGAGGCGCAGCTGCGCGTGCGCATCAGCGAGCTGGGGCTGCAATCGCGCGTGACGCTGACCGGCGGCCTGCCGCACGCGGAGGTGCTCCGGCGCATGGCGCAAAGCGACCTGTTTGTGCTGCCCAGCTGGGGCGAGGGCTACGGCATCGTCTACATCGAGGCGATGGCGGCGGGCTGCATCGTCGTGGGCGCGCAGGGCGAGGGCATCGAGGACACGATTACCGACGGGGAGAACGGCTTCCTCGTTCCCGCGGGCGATGTGGACGCTGTGGAGCGCGTGCTGCGCGCGGTGTTTGCCGATCGCGCGGCATACGACGCCCTGCGCGAGCGGGGCAGGCAGGCGGCGCGGGCGCTCACCTGGGCGCGCAATGCGGAAACCGTGGAGGGCATCTACCATGAAACGATCGACGCTTGGAGGAAACGGCATGCGTAAACAAGGCCTTGACGGCACCGGGGTGCTCAGAGTATACGACCGGGTGACGGGCATCTTCAACGAAATCTTCGACAGCCGGCTGCTGACCGTGGCGGTCTTCGCGCTGGTGGGCTACTGCGTGCTCTTCACGCAGCGCAAGTTCCCGATGCGCTGGATGATCTTCGTGCTCTTCGGCATGATCCTGCTGGCCTTCGTGACGCTGACGGCGCGCTCTGGCGTCCGCGCACGCGTGCGCTTCCATCGGGGCATGGCGGGGCTGTGGTTTGCGCTGCATGGGATGATGGTCGTATCCGGCTTGTTCTATCAGGATTGGCTGCCCGAGAGCGTGCCGCTGCTGATCTGCTACCCGGTGGTCTTCTCCGTGCTCAGCGCCCGCGAGGACGAGAGCACGTTCCGCGCGATCCTGCGCGGCGCGGTGTTCGCAGTGCTGCCGTTCCTCGTCCTTTCCTGGGTGACGGTGCCCATCACACTGGGCTATCCGGGCTACAAGGGCGTGTTCTACGACGCGAACTGCCTGTCGATGGCCTGCATTGTGATGGCCGCGGCCTCCATGCTGCTGTGCTACGCCAGCCTTGCGGAGAAGAAGAAGGGGGCGGCCGTCGGCTACGGCGCGTGCGCGCTGCTTTCGTCGGCAACGCTGGTGCTCACGCTCTCGCGCTCGGGGCTTCTGGCCCTGGCGGGCGTGGCAGTCATCCTGGCCGCGGCGCTGATCGCCGGCACGGCGCGTCACCCGGGCAGACTGCTGGCGCTGCTGGCGGCTGTGGTGGTGGCCTTCGGCGTGATCGGCGTGCGCATCACGCTGGACAAGATTCACGAGGCCTATGTGGAGGACTATGCCCTGGCGGTGTACAACCACGAGACGTACGGCAATCCCATCACCGTGCCCAGGCCCGAGGATCGCACGATCTCCATGGACGACCTGACCAGCGACCGCTGGGGCATCTGGCAGACGATCCTTGCCAACCTCACCTGGAACGGCCACGAGACGAGCGTCGTGCGCGAATGGGTCGCGCAGGACGGCGCGGGTGACCGGCATTTCAACGCGCACAACGCCTTCCTGGGTGTTGCCTACAACAACGGCTTCATCGCGGGCGCGCTGCTCGTGTGCTATACGCTGCTCTCGCTGTGGCGGGCGGTGCGATATTACTGGATTCACCGCAAGGTCAGCCCCTACGCCGCGACGCCGCTGGCTTTCTGCGCGGTGTTCATCCTGGTGGGCATGTTTGAATCGGTGTACGCGCCGTTTTCCGTGATCGGCTGCGCGTATCTGCTGGTGCAGGCGCCGCTGTGGCGCGCCGATCTGTCGCGCAGCGGCGCGGAGCGGCTGGACGCATGAGCGCGTGGGTGTCGGTGATCGTGCCGGTGTATGGCTGCGCGGCCTTCCTGCCCGCGTGCATCGACAGCCTGCGCGCGCAGACGCTGCGGGAGCTGGAAATGATCTTCGTGTGCGACGGCAGCCCGGACGATTCCCTGTCCATCCTGCGCGCGGCGCAGGCGGAGGATGCACGCATCCGCGTGATCGCCTTCGAGCAGAATCGCGGCGTGTCCGCGGCGCGCAACGCCGGGCTGGACGCGGCGCAGGGCGAGTACGTCATCTTCTGCGACGGGGACGACTGGGTGGAGCCGCAGATGTATGAGCGCCTGCTGACTGCGGCGGAGGAGGCTCATGCGGACGCGGCCTTCTGCCGGGTGATCAAGGAGCGGGCGGATCGCAGCGAGAACGTGCCGCTGGGCTTTGCAACCGGCACGCGCTTTGAGGCGCCGGCCATTCGCGGCACGCTGATCCCGGCGATGCTCGCCCGGGAAACGGACAGCGACGAGCTGCCGCTGTCGGGATACACGCCGCGCAACCTGTTTCGCCGGGAGACGATCGGCGCGCACCGCTTCCGCGAGGATATCCGCTATGCGGAGGATTTACTGTTCATCATCGAGTGCATGCTGGACGCACGCGCGGCGATCGCGGTGGACGAGGCGTACTATCACTACCGCTTCCACGGCGGCAGCGTGACCAAGCGCTTCAGCCCCTATGTGCCCGAGAGCCACGACCTGTCCAACGACGCGATTGCCGCGCTGCTGCGGGGCAATCCGGAGTGCATGCGCCGCATGGTGATCCGCCGGCGCAAGATGGCGGTGACGGCGGTGCGCAACCTCTGCGCGCCCGGCACGCCGTACGGTTTTTCGCAGCGGGTGAAAAGGGCGCGGGCGTATATGAATCGCGACGACGTGCGCGCGTGGTTTGCCGATGTGAAGCCGCTGGGCTTCCCGCCGAGGCTGGCGCTGCGGCTCCTGATGATGAAGCGCCGCATGGCGCTTGCGATGTGCTTTCTGTTCAGCTACGTCTTTGATCGGGTGTGAGGTGCAAATGAATCAGATGGATATTGCCGCCGTGCTGGAGGGACGCCGCGCGCAGCTGGCGCTCAAGCGGGCGATGGATGTCGTGGTCTCCGCCGGCGCGCTGCTGGTGCTCTGGCCGGTGCTGCTGGGGATCGCGCTGGCGATCAAGCTGGACGATCCCGGCCCGGTGTTCTATCGCCAGGTGCGCGTGGGGCGGGGCGGCAAGCCGTTCAGGATCTTCAAATTCCGCACGATGGTGACGGACGCGGACAAGAAGGGCCTGGCCATCACCGTCGGGCGCGACAGCCGCATCACGCGCGTGGGCGCCTTCCTGCGCAAGACCAAGCTCGACGAGCTGGCGCAGCTTTTCAACGTGCTCCGGGGCGAGATGAGCTTCGTCGGCCCCAGGCCGGAGGTGCCCAAATACGTGGAGCTGTATACGCCGTATCAGCGGCAGGTGCTGCTGGTGCGCCCCGGGATCACGGATTATGCGTCCATCGCCTACCGCAACGAGAACGACCTGCTCTCCGGCGCGGAGGATCCCGAGCGGATGTACATCGACGTGATCATGCCCGACAAGATCGAGCTGAACATGAAGTATCTGCGGGAGATTTCGCCGCTGGCGGATATCCGGCTGATTCTGTCCACCATCGCCGCGGTGATCCGGGGCTGAGTGCTCCGCGCCGCGCGACATCATGAGGAGGTTTGCCTATGCTCTCCCAATACAGGGTATATCGCTACGACCAGATGGACACGCCCGCCGTGACTGCGGGCACGAACGCCGTGCTCATCGGCGCGCACAGCGGCCTCTTCCCGGACATGGGGCATGCCGTGCCGGGTGAGATGGGCGGATTGTGGGTCGGGGAAAAGAAGCTCTGCGACGGCTTTTTCTTTGCCATCGACGATGTCCCGCTGACCGCGGCAGATGCCTGCGAGCAGAGCCCGGCGCAGACAGCGTTCCACTATCGCATGCAGGAAAGCGGCCTGCACGTCGTGCGGCGGCAGATGATCCCCGACGGCGTCAGCGGCTGCGTGATCGAGCTGACGGTGGAGAACCAGCGGAGCGCGCCGCGGCTGGTGGAGGTGTCCTTCACCGTGCGCACGGAGATTTTGACGGTCGCCAGCGCGCGCGGCACGGACGGCCTGGAGCTGGGGCGCGATGTGGGCGAGTATGACGAGGCGTCTCAGGCGTTCTATGCGCGTGACAGCCGCAACCCCTGGCACGTCGTCTGGGGCGCGGACAAGAGCTGCCGCGTGCTGCAGGCAGACCTGCCTCAGAGCGTCTACGGCTTTGGCAACACGAAGGGAAAGGGCGTGAATGGCCGCCTGTTCTACCGGCTGAGCGTGGCGGCGGGCGGGCAGAGCGTGCTGCGCCTGTTCGTGCTGGGCGGCTATGCTTCGCGCATGAAGGCGGAGGAGGCGCTGGAGGCGCTGCGCGCGGATGCGGGCGAGCGCATGGCGCAGAAGATCGAAAGGCTGGATGCGCAGATGGCTTCAAGCGACGCGACTTTGCCGGACCCGGCTCTTTCGCGCGGGTGGAACTGGTCGCGCATCTACGGCGACTGGCTGACGCGCAGCCTGCCGCGCGGCGGCATGGGGCTGTGCAGCGATCTGCCGGAGCATCCGTCGCTCTTTGGCGAGGGCTTTGCCGAGGCGATGGGCGCGCTGCTGCCGCTGGGCGGGGGCGCGCGCGTGCAGGAGATGCTGCGCACGCTTTCGCGCCTGAGCGAGGAAGCGCAGCTGGCTCCGGGCCGCCTGGCGCGGCGCGTGTCGCGCAGCGGGCACATCCTGGAGGTGGGCGGCGTGCGGGAGAGCGCACAGTTTGTCGCGCTGGTGCACCGCACGTTGCTGTGGACGGGCGACGCGGCGTTCGCCCGCGATATGCTGCCGATGACCGGCCTGTGTGTGAGCTATCTGCGCCGCAGCACGCGCGGGCTTGGCGACGTGCCGCAGGATCTGCTTGCCGATGCGCGCGCGGCGCTGGCGGGGCAGGCGTATATCCTGCGTATGACCGGCGCGGACGACACGGACTGCCGGTCGGCGCTGGCCGCCCTGCCGGAGCCGGAGCAGGCACAGCCGCAGGCGGAGGCGCTGGCGGCCTGGCACGGCCAACAGGGCCATGTGGAGCAGATGATCGGCTGCCTGCAGGCCATGGTGCGCGCGGGGGAACGGACGCTGCCCGGCGCGATGCCCTGCCAGGAGACCGGCGTGCTGCTCTCTGCCCGCAGCGCGGCGGCCTTCATCTGGCCGATGACCGAGAGCCTCTTTGGCCTTTCGCCGGACGCGGCCAGCCGGACGCTTGCCTTCGCGCCGCACACGCCCATCGGCTGGGACGGTTGGCAGCTGGAGCAGCTGGCCGTCGGCGGTGCACGCATCGACGTGCGCAGCGAGCGCGTCTCGCCCAGCCAGTGCCGTTACACGCTGCGCGTGAGCGAGCCGGGCTGGCGCATCATGACCGCCGTGGGCGAGCTTGAGACCGATGAGGGCGGCGTGCTGTCCGTGGTGATGGGGGACTGAGACATGATTCAACGAATCCTTTGCCTGGCGGGGCTGCTGCTCATGCTGTGCGCCGGCGCGCTGGCCGACACTGCGCCCGTCAAGATGACCACTCCGCCCGAGGCGATTCCCACCCAGGCGGAGGGCGAGCTGGAGACGTATGACCTGACCTTTCCGGAGGAGATGCCGCTGGCCGCGCGCAACTTCGTGCTGACGGCGCGCGCCGAGTTTGAAAAGCATCCCTTCGAAAAGCTGCCCAAGGCCAACGAGTACACCCAGTGGTATTACCACGACAAGCGGGAGATCGGCTGGTGCTCGGTCTTCCAAATTTACTGCGCCTATCACAGCGGCCTGCAGCTGATTCGCTACAAGCAGGGCTTGAGCGTCCCGCCGGACGCCTGCATCTCCGTGATGGAGGGCCGTGTGGGCAATGTGTACTACGCCTTCGAGGAACAGGGGCGCTGGCAGCAGGCCGACAAGGTCGAGGCGATCCCGAAGCCGGGCTACATCGTGATCTACGGCGTGCGCGGCTCCACACCCTATACGCATGTGGGCATCGTGGAGAGCGTGACGGAGCTGGGCGACGGCCTGTACGAGCTGACGACCATCGAGGGCAACGTCAATTCCACCGTCAAGCGGATGAACTACCGCTACGACGCCACGCCAAAGAAGAAGTATTACAATCTGTCCGAGATCCCGGAGGCGGAGATCACCCGCCAGGGCTGCCAGTACACCCTGCACAAGAAGGACTGGTATATCACGGGCTTCGGCGCGACGTGGTGAGCGCCTGACATTGGCGCCCCAAAATACAGCAGCGTGCCCCATCCGGCCAGGAAGGCTGGATGGGGCACGCGTGTGTATGTGACAGGGATAGAAGGGCGGATGCCCGCTTCGCCCTCACAGCGCGGACGGCACGAGCGTCAGCAGCGTGGCTGTCGGCGGGTTGAACAGGCGGAAGAACAGCGGCGGATAGTCCTCTCCCTCCGAGCCAAGGCCGGGGCTGGTGTGCACCCAGGTGTGCCCCTCGCGGGACAGGCCGTAGCAGGCGTGGCTGCCGGGGAACAGGCCGTAGCGCGGCAGGCTCTGCGAGGGGATGAACAGCGCGCCGATGCCCGGCAGGCGGAGCAGGCCGCCCAGCGTATGCCCGCAGAGGATCAGGTTGGCGCGCTGAAGCAGGCTGCTCTCCGGCGAATCGGAGGAGGTATCCGGCGGAGCGTGCATCAGCGTGACGACGATATCTCCCTCCTGGACGGCTTTGCGCGCGGCGCGCGTCTCCTCGAGCCACCGGAGATTGAACTTGGCCAGCTCGATCTCGTTGTCGTCGTGGGTGGACAGCGCGCGCAGATACTGCTGCTCAAACTGGCCCTGCATGGTGTCCACGTCCAGCGTCAGGTGGATGCCGGCAGTCAGCCACAGGGTTTGGTCGCCGCGGGTGACAGCCTGCGGCCCGGAGAGCAGCTGTGCGCCGCGCTGCTGCGCGCCCAGCACCCAGGGGGCCAGCGGACTGCCCCCGGTGGCATAGGCCATGGAGGCAGGCTCCGGGTCGCGGTCGCCGGCGATGAGGTAGATGGGGGCGTCCGGGCGAAGCGCGCGCAGCTGATCGATCAGGTCGTACAGCGCCTGCGCGCTGCCCAGCGAGGACACCATGTCGCCGGTCATCGCTACGGCGTCAAAGCGGGCGTCGTTCAGCGCCCGCGCAAGCCCTTGCTGGCCGCTGCCGAAGCGCGCGCCCTTGAGGTCGGACAGGTGCAGGATGGTGTAGCCGTCGAAGGCCTCGGTCAGGCCCTTGATCGGCACGTCCAGCCGCTGGACGCGGACAAACCGATTGACCAGAAAGTTGCCGGCCAGCACTGCGGCCAGCGCCGCAAGCAGCACGCACAGCAGGCGCATGCCGGGTGTGCGCTTCTTTCGTGTCTCAAAAAAATGGGCATCGGGCGTGGAGGCGGTGAAGTGAGCCGCGCGGGCGGGGGAAAAGGAGTCGTACCCGTTGCGGCTCTGGTTCGGGCGACGGTTCATCCGGCGATCCCTCCTGTCGGCGCATCAATACTGGCATTATAGCGTATCCGGGCCGGGGGGAGCAACAGAAATTGACAGATATCGGTGTAAATTCGATAGCCGTCCGATGGCATTCGACGGGCATTCGACAGAAGGCGTGAACGAAAGACCGGCGGCTTCCCCGCTATGCAGCGGGGCAAAAGTGTGATACAATGATGCCGAATACGCCGGCTTTGCCGGAGCGTGCCGGGAGGAAGCCATGGCCAGGGAAAAGACGATCTATCTGTGCAGCGCATGCGGCTACGAGACGCCGCGATGGATGGGCAAGTGCCCCGGCTGCGGCGCATGGAATACGCTGGAGGAGCAGGCCCCGCAAAGCGCGCAGGCCGCGCCGGCCAAGGCGATCAAGCAGCGGCCCGGCACGGGCGCGAAGGCGCTGCGCCTTGACGAGATCCCCGAGGAGACTGCGGTGCGCGCCACCACGGGCATCGGCGAGCTGGACCGCGTGCTGGGCGGCGGCGTGGTGGAAGGCTCGCTGATGCTGGTGGGCGGCGACCCGGGCATCGGCAAATCCACGCTGCTTTTGCAGGCATCCGAGCATTTGGCCAGCGCCGGGGCGCGCGTGCTCTACATCTCCGGCGAGGAATCGGCCCGCCAGATCAAGATGCGCGCCCGGAGGCTGGGTGTTGCCAGCGAGAATCTGCTGATCCTCAGCGAAAACGCCATGGACGCTGCCGAGCGCCGCTGGGAGGAGATCGGGCCGGATTACATGGTGATCGATTCCATCCAGACGATGTACCGCCCGGACATGGCAAGCGCGCCGGGCAGCGTGTCCCAGGTGCGTGAGTGCGCCAGCCTGCTCATGCGCATGGCGAAGACCACGGGCTGTGCGGTGTTCC
>JBJEYK010000031.1:0-10637 GCA_051886775.1 Candidatus Ventricola sp.
CCACGGCGGCCGCCCGCGCGCCATCGAGGCGGGCGAGGTGCACATCGACATCGCCGTCGTCGCCGCGCCCACCTCCGACTGCGTGGGCAACTGCCGCGGCATCGGCGGCAAGAGCAATTGCGGCTCGCTGGGCTATGCTATGACGGACGCCAAATATGCCGATCACGTCATCGTCGTGACCGACTGCCTGGTGGACTTCCCGAACATGCCGGCCTCCGTCGAGGCGATCGATGTGGACGCCGTGGTCGTGGTCGATTCCATCGGCAACCCGAAGAAGATTGCCTCCGCCGCGGCGCGCATCAGCCAGAACCCGCGCGACCTGATGATGGCGGAGAACGTGGCCAAGGTCATCGCCTCGACCCCGTGGTTCAAGGACGGCTTCTCCTTCCAGACGGGCGTGGGCGGCCCCTCGCTGGCGGCCAACCTGTTCCTGGAGAAGTACATGGACGAGCGCAATATCCGGATGGGCTGGGCCATCGGCGGCATCTGCGGCCCGATGGTGGAGCTGCTCAAGAAGGGCAAGGTCGGCAAGGTGATCGACGTGCAGGACTTCGACCTGGACGGCGTCAACTCCATCAACCAGACCCCGAACCACTTTGAGATGAGCGCCAGCCAGTATGCCAACCCCGCCAACAAGGGCGCGTTCGTCAACAAGCTGGACTTCGTCGTCCTCGCTGCGCTGGAGATTGACACGGGCTTCAACGTCAACGTGCTCACCGGCTCCGACGGCGTGCTGCGCGGCGCGCCCGGCGGGCATCCCGACACCGCTGCCGGCAGCAAGTGCTGCATCATCGTCACCCCGCTGGTGCGCGGGCGCATGGCGACGGTCTGCAAGAGCGTGGTGACCGTCACGACGCCGGGCGACTGCGTGGACGTGCTGGTCACCGATTACGGCATCGCGGTCAACCCGCTTCGCCCGGATCTCATCGCGTGCCTCGACGCCGCGGGCATCCCGCACGTCACCATCGAGGCGCTGCAGGAGAAGGCGTACAGCCTCGTCGGCACCCCGGACGACCTCGAATGGGAGGACAAGGTCGTCGCCGTGCTGGAGGCGCGCGACGGCACCATCCTGGATGTCGTGCGCAAGATCAAGCCGCTTGAGCTGTAATGACGCACACCCCGATTGAATAACAGCACAGAAAAAGCCTCGCCGGACGTGATGGAGCATCACGTCCGGCGACTTTTGTATGAATAGAAGGGCAGCGGCCCCGGGCATTACCGCCTGCAGGCGCGGGACACCTCGTCGAACGTCTGCGCGACGGCGGCGTCCGGCGCGGCGGTCGCCAGGGACACGGCGACGTTCGCGATCAGCGCGATGACGAACGCGGGCAGCAGCTCGTAGATGGCGAACACGCCGCCCAGGGGCGCGAGGGCGAATTTCCAGAGGAAGACCATCGCGCCGCCGGCGATCATGCCGGCCATCGCGCCCAGGCGGTTGGAGCGCTTCCAGAACAGGGAGAGCAACATGACCGGGCCGAACGCGGCGCCGAAGCCCGCCCACGCAAAGGACACGACGCGGAAGACGGAGCTGTTCGGATTCCAGGCGAGGCCCAGGGCGACGAGTGCGATGCCGATGACCGTCAGACGGGCGACGAGCAGGGACTTCTTCTCGTCCAGCCGGATGCCCAGGAATTCCACGGCGATGTCCTGAGACACGCTGGAGGCCGCGGCCAGCAGCTGGGAGTCCGCCGTGGACATGGTGGCGGCGAGGATGCCGGCCAGGATGATGCCGGCGGCGACGGCAAAGAGGAAGCCGTGGCTGCTCATGACGCTGGCCAGCTGCACGATGACGGTTTCGCTCTGCGCGCTGGTGCCCAGCATCGGGATGGCCCCGGCGATGGAGACGCTGTATCCGATCACGCCGATGAGCATGGCGATGGTCATCGAGACGACGGCCCAGACGGAGGCGATGCGGCGGGAGACCTTGATCTCGCCCTCGTTGCGGATGGCCATGAAGCGCAGGAGGATGTGCGGCATGCCGAAGTAGCCCAGGCCCCAGGCCAGCGTGGAGACAATGCTCAGCGCGCCAAAGCGGCCCGCCGCGCCGCTGGCCCAGTCGTAGCCCTGGGTGACGCTCAGGTAGCCCGGCAGCGCCCTGGCATTGGCGATCACATTGTCCATGCCGCCGGCCAGGTGCACGCCGAACAGGACGATGACCACCAGCGCGACCGTCATGAACACGGACTGGATGAGGTCCGTGGTGGAGACGGCGAGGAAGCCGCCCAGCACCGTGTAGCCGATGATGACCGCCGCGCCGATGAGCATGGCGGCGTGGTAATCCCAGCCGAACAGGCTGTTGAACAGCGTGCCGACGGCCTTAAAGCCCGAGGCGGTGTACGGCACAAAGAAGATGATGATCACCAGCGCGGCGATCACCGAGAGCTGATGGCGCGCATCGCCATAGCGGCGGGAGAAGTAGTCCGGCACGGTGATCGAGCCGAGGCGCTCCGAGTAAACGCGCAGACGCCGGGCCACCAGCAGGAAGTTCAGATAGGTGCCCACGGCCAGGCCGATGATGGTCCAGCTGACCTCCGCGACGCCCGCGATGTAGGCAAGGCCCGGCAGCCCCATCAGCAGGTAGGAGCTCATGTCCGAGGCTTCCGCGCTCATGGCGGTGACCAGCGGCCCCAGTTTGCGGCCGCCGAGGTAGAACTCGCTGGTGGATGTGCTGCTGCGGCGGGAGAAGGCCACGCCGATGGCAATGGTCATGACCAGGTAGAGCACCATGGTCAGGGCGATAACGATCTGAGATCCGGTCATAGGTCATTCCTCCAAGACTTAATGGCCGGATTATAGCAGAGAAAAAGATAGACGTAAATACAGAACCGTGTGTAGAATCAAAAGTGTACGGAATTCTGTATCCACGTCTTTTTTATTTTGTAATATATGGGTAAACAGACTGTACGGGGTCTTGCATGAAGGGATGATCGTCAATCAGAATTATTTCCTGAATCCGGCCAGAAACAGCGGCACCATCTGATCCGCGTACTTGGACAGCGCGTATTCCCCGCCGGACAGGCACCAGTCGTACATCAGCGCACGCTCGAGCATGGCGTAGGCCTTGACGATCTCGTTCACGGTCATGTCGTCGCGCAGCTCGCCGCGCTCCTGCCCGCTGCGGATCACCTGGTTGAGCAGCTTGAAGTAGGTTCTGCGCCGGTCCAGCAGGTGCTTTTCGCCGTGCGTGACCAGCTGGGCGGAGAGCAGGCGGGCCAGCAGGTCGGTGGAAACGCTGTTGTCGATCATGGTGAACAGCTCGTGCGTCAGCGTGATGAGCTTCTGCGGCGCGGGCATCTCCTCGGGCAGGGTGCCCTGCAGCTCCTCGTATTTCTCGTCGAAGATCATGGACAGCGAGCCGAGCAGGTCGTCCTTTCCGCTGAAATAGTGATAGAACGACCCCTTGGAGGTCTCGGATTCGAAGACGATGTCCTCCACGGTGGTGTTGTCGTAGCCCTGCTCGTAGAACAGCCGCCATGCGGCGGCGACGATGCGCCCCTTGGTGTTGCGTCCGGCTTTCTTTGGCATGGGATTCCCTCCTGCGTGCTGCGATTTCCCTGCGGGGATGGAATTATGGGTTGGCCGGGCGGCTCAGGCGGCGTCCCGGGCGGCGGCTGTCTCCAGATAGCGGTCGATGCGCAGGGTGACGTTTTCCTGAAGGCTGCGGAAGAAGAACTGGTAGTCGTAGACGTGGTAGGCGCCTTCCGGCAGGCCGGGCACCAGAGGCGGATAGTCCCCGGCGCGCACATCCGTCACCTTCACGACGCCGCGCTCCGGCTCGATATAGCAGCCGCACAGCCCCGCCGCCTCCAGGAGAATCGCGCCGCTGCCGTCCGGGAAGCACGCGCCCGGGTTCTCGTCCGCCGCAGCCGGGACGCCGTCGGTCCGCCAGTTCAGCGGATTGATGGAGAAGGCCCGCTGTCCGGCGGGGCAGATGAAGGTCTGTGTGACATCGGGGGCCTCGCAGTCGAAGCTGATCACCACGCCCAGGTCGTCCGCGCCTGCGGCGGGCACAATCTGGGGGCTGGCGTCGATGAGCGCCTGCGTGCAGGGCCAGCCGATCGCGTACACGGCGACGAGACGCTCGGCCAGCGCGGCGTCGCCGAAGTATTCCGCCATCAGCCGGTAGCACATGTCGGCCCCCTGGGAAAAGCCCGCCAGCAGGATGGGCCGGCCCTTGTTCTCGTTGGCGAGGTAGTAGGCGAAGGCTGCCGACACGTCGCTGTACGCCAGCGACAGATACGGCTCGCGCGCCTCGGGCGCGAGCGCATAGACCGGCATCGCCGCCTGGCGGTAGTACGGCGCAAACAGACGGGCGGAAGCCTCGTAGATGCCGCGCTCCATGTTCAGCGCGCTCAGGAAGTGCCCGCGCATCTGCGCGTCGTCCAGGGACATATTCCATTCCTCGGCGGTGTCCACGGTGGGGCAGACCAGAAACACATCGACGTCCCTGTCCTCGCCGATGGCCCAGTATGCCCAGGCGTCGGGATCGGCGTAGTCCGTCGCGGCCAGCGCGGCGCAGGGCAGCAGCACGGCCAGCAGGCACGCGGCAAGCAGCCGCCGGATCAGCGTGGTCATGAATATTTCCTCCTTTGGGATGGTCATTCCCTTGCCAGGCGTCTGCCCCGGGCGCGAGGCGGCGGGACGGTCGGCGCTTTGGCGGGGATGCCGCCGGCGGCATGCCGGTTTCCTTCATCATACATCCGATTGCGCCGCACATCAAGGGTGGATTTGCGCCTGACGTTAATTGACAGGAGATGGCAATACGCGTATAATGATCTCAGGGAAAGACCGGCTGGCGCGACGCGGCGGGCCGGAACGGATATGGAGGAGGCGAAGCGAATGAGAAAGAGAACGCTGCTGTGCCTTGTGTGTGCCCTGCTGGCGCTGCTGCCGATGGGCGCGCTGGCGCAGCGGACGGCGAACTGCGGGATTGAGGGCCATTATCGCGGCGACGGCATGAACCACGACCGCCCGGAGTCCTGCTGGGTGAAGGGGCACACGCTGTGCGACGGACGGGATCACGACTACGCGGCGTGCAAGATTTTCCGGCACGTCAACTGCGATGGCCGCGATCATACCCCGGCAGCCTGCGGCGCGGAGGGCCACTTCAATTGCGACGGCAAGAAGCACGCGCCCGGCGCCTGCGGCGTGGCGGGCCACTGCGATGCCGACGGCAAGAGCCACAAGCCTGCGCCCTGCGGCGTCCCCGGGCACTATGCCTGCGACGGCATGCAGCACTATACCGCCAGCTGTAAGACCCGCGGCCACATGCGCTGCGACGGGCTGGAGCACACCCGCGCGGCCTGCGGCAAGGCGAGCCACTATGCCTGTGACAGCGAGGCGCATGCCCGCCCGGACTGCGGCCGCTACGGCCACTGCATCAGCGACGGCCTGATCCATGCCGAGGCGCCCTGCGGCCATGCGGGTCACTACCTGTGCGACGGCAGGAACCACGAGCAGGCAGCCTGCGGCGTGGAGGGGCACTTTGCCTGCGAGGCGCGCGCACACCTGAACAAGCCCATCAGCAAGTACTGCAACGCGGTGCCGCAGCACATGGCCTGCCAGGGTGATCAGGAGCACTACTGCGACCCGGCCCAGGGCGGCTGCGGCGTGACCTATCTGTGCTCCCATTCCAATGCGCACACCGCCTGCCGCATGTGCGGCCTGCTCTGGTGCGACCGTACGCTCGGCGGCCATGAGACGCCCTGCGGCAACGCCAACCACCGCCCGTGCGTCTACACGCTCAAGGGCAAGAAGTATTCCCGCGCGGCGCACGAGTGGTGCGGCTACTGCGGCGGCTACAAGTGCCAGAACGACGGCAAGCACGGCAACGGCAAGTGCTGCCCCACCTGCGATCAGTGCGGCGGGCCGGAGAAGTTCGGCGTGAATCACCGGGGCGACTGCGGCGTGCACTTTACCTGCATCACCAAGGGCAAGCATACCCGCTGCCCGGATTGCCGCTACTTCCTGTGCAGCAAGGAGCACAAGGAGGCGTGCCTGACCACGCCGACGCCGCCGGCTGGCGGCGACGCCACCCTGTGATCGGGCGGGCAGCGTCAGAGAACAACGTGAGGTTCCAGGCTCCCGGGGGACAGGCGCCCCCGGGAGCCTTCGCGCGTTCGGGGGGCGCTTGACACGCCGTGTCCCCTCTGCTATAATCCGAGACATCGGATGATATGATGACGTGGCGCCGCGTCCAATCACACGGCAATGGAGGAAGCATGACAACCAGAAGCAGCCAGATCATGACCGGCCCGGAGTGGGCCAACGTGCGCGCGCTGTACAAGTCGGGCGGCAGCAGCGACGAGGAACTGAAGAAACCCCTGATCGGCGTGGTGGACGCGTTCAGCACCGTCTGCCCCGGCCATACCAACCTGCGCCTGCTTGCCCAGCGCGTGCGGGAGGGCATCTATGCCGCGGGCGGTACGCCGGTGTCGTTTTCCACCATCGGCGCGTGCGACGGCGTGACGATGGGGCACGACGGCATGAAGTATGTGCTGCCCACGCGCGAGATGATCGCAAACGACATCGAGGCCATGGCGCAGGGGCACCGGCTCGACGGCCTGGTGCTACTGGGCTCCTGCGACAAGATCGTGCCGGGCATGCTCATCGGCGCGCTGCGGGTGAACGTCCCGTCCATCCTGCTGTGCGGCGGCCCGTCGCTGCCCGGCAGGATGACGAAGGACAACCCCTACGGCGGCGTGTATATCGATCACTCGGCGATCCAGCAGTCGGAGGGGGCGCTCAAGGCGGGCCACATCACGCCGGAGCAGTTTGCCTGGATCGAGAACAACGCCGTGCCGACCATCGGCTCCTGCGCGATGCTGGGCACGGCCAACTCCATGTGTGCGCTGGCGGAGGCGATGGGCATGTCGCTGCCGGGCAGCGCCGCCGTGCCGGCGGTGTACAGCCGGCGCTTCTCCCTGGCCTATGAGACGGGCGTGGCGATCATGAGCCTGGTGCAAAGGGACATCCGCCCGCGCGACATCGTGACGAGGGACGCGATCCTCAATGCCTTCAAGGTCAACTGCGCCATCGGCGGCTCCACCAACGTGGTGCTGCACCTGCTGGCCATCGCCTACGCGGCACATGTGAAGCTGGACATCTTCGAGCTGGGCGAGAGCGGGCGGCACACGCCGCATCTGGTGCCGATGATCCCGGCGGGCGCGTCCACGCTGCTGGATTTCTATGAGGCGGGCGGCGTCCCGGCGGTGATGCGGGAGCTGGAGGGGCAGCTGGCGCTGGACGGCGTCACCTGCACGGGCAGGAGCGCCCGGGAGAACCTCTTGCCCTTCCGCAACGAGAACGACAGCGTGATTCTGCCGCTGGACAGGCCCTCCCACGCCCGCGGAGGCATCGCCATCCTGCGCGGCAATCTCGCGCCGGACGGCGCCGTGACCAAGCCCTCCGCCATCCCGGACGAGGCGCTCGCCTTCACCGGCCCCGCACGCATCTACGAGAGCGAGCAGGACGCCCTGGCGGGCATCCGCGCCATGCAGGTGCAGCCGGGCGACGTGGTGGTCATCCGGGGCGAGGGCCCCAAGGGCGGCCCCGGCATGCCGGAGATGTACAAGGCGATGAAGCTGCTGGTGGGCATGGGGCTGGGGGCGAAGGTCTGCCTGATCACGGACGGCCGGTTCTCCGGCTCGAACAACGGCTGCTTCGTCGGCCATATCTGCCCGGAGGCCGCGGACGACGGCCCGATCGCCTACCTGCGCGAGGGCGACCTCATCCGTGTGGACGTGCCCGGCGGGCGCATCGACGCGCCGGAGGTCGACTTTGCATCGCGCAGGCGCGAGGGCGGCGCGCCCCGGCCCGCCCCGGCGCAGGGCTGCCTGTATCAGTATCGCAAGAATGTGCTCAGCGCGTCCAGGGGCGCGGTGATCCCGACACGGGACGAGGAGGAATAAGCCATGGCCAGGTTCACGATTGCCATCACCGATTATCAGTACGACACCATCGAGCCGCAGCGCGAGGTGGTGCGCGCCTTCCCGGAGGCCGAGCTGCTCGACTTCCAGTGCAGAACGGAGGAGGACGTGCTGAATTGCTGCGCGGACGCCGATATCCTGATCAACCAGTACGCCCCGATGACCGCCCGCGTGATCGGCGGCCTGCGCCGCTGCCGCGCCATCATCCGCTACGGCATCGGCGTGGACACGGTGGACGTGAAGGCCGCGACGGCGCGGGGCATCTGGGTGTGCAACGTGCCGGACTACGGCGTGGACGAGACGAGCAATCAGGCGATCGCCATGATCCTTTCGCTGGCGCGCAAGCTGCCGGTCATCCACGCCGACGTGCGCCGCGGCGGCTGGGGGCTGTCCTGCGGCAAGCCGATGCACCGCTTCGCCGGCTCGACGCTGGGCCTGGTCGGCCTGGGGCGCATCGCCTCGGCGGTCGCGCGCAAGCTCTCGACGTTCGGCCTGCGCATGATCGCCTACGATCCCTACGCCCCGGCCCAGCGCGCGGCGGAGCTGGGCGTCACGCTGGTGGACTTTGACACGCTTGTGCGCGAGAGCGACTACATCACGCTGCACTGCCCGGCCACCGAGCAGAACCATCACATGTTCAATGAGGCGGTCTTCGCAAAGATGAAGCCCACGGCCTATCTGATCAACGCGGCGCGCGGCTCCATCGTCGACGAGGCGGCGCTCATCGCGGCGCTGCGCGCGGGCCAAATCGCGGGCGCGGGCCTGGATGTGCTCGAGCAGGAGCCGATCGCCCCGGATTCCCCGCTGCTTGCCATGGACAACGTGATCATCACCTCGCACTTCGGCGGATACAGCGAGGAGGCCATCGAGTCGCTCCAGCGCAAGGCCGCGCAGGAGGCTGTGAACATCCTCGCGGGCAACCCGCCGTACAACGCCGTCAATGGCCGGGATATCGCTGCGAAGTGAAACGATGCGCCGGGAAAAGCCAAAACCGGCTTGACAGACCCGCCGCATGAGGTACAATACAGAGGATATCCCCATTTTGTGACAGGAGAGTACACCATGGAAAAGGCAAAGGTATATTTCACGGATTTCCGCACAATCGCCGGCGGCGACGGCCTGCCCTCCAAGCTCAAGAAGCTCGTCCGCAAGGCGGGCATCGGGCAGATGGACATGGACGGCAAGTTCGTGGCGATCAAGATGCACTTCGGCGAGCTGGGCAACATCAGCTTCCTGCGGCCCAACTACGCGCGCGCGGTGGTCGACGTCGTGCGCGAGCTGGGCGGCAAGCCCTATTTGACCGACTGCAACACGATGTATCCCGGCAGCCGCAAGAACGCGCTGGAGCACCTGTACTGCGCCTGGGAGAACGGCTTTACCCCGATGACCGTCGGCTGTCCGATCCTCATCGGCGACGGCCTCAAGGGCACGGACGACGTGGCCGTGCCGGTGGAGGGCGGCGAATATGTGAAGGAGGCCAAGATTGGCCGCGCGGTGATGGACGCCGACGTGTTCATCAGCCTCACGCACTTCAAGGGCCACGAGTCCACCGGCTTCGGCGGCGCGATCAAGAACATCGGCATGGGCTGCGGCTCCCGCGCGGGCAAGACCGAGCAGCACTCCAGCGGCCTGGCCGAGATCGACGAGCATGCCTGCCGTGGCTGCAGGCGCTGCCTGCGCGAGTGCGCCAACGGCGGCCTGGTGTTCGACGAGGCGACGCGCAAAATGCACATCGACCAGACGCACTGCGTCGGCTGCGGCCGCTGCCTGGGCGCGTGCAACTTCGACGCCATCTCCTTCGCCTGCGACAACGCCAACGAGATGCTCAACCGCCGCATGGCGGAGTACGCCAAGGCCGTCGTGAGCGGCAGGCCCTGCTTCCACATTTCGCTGGTGGTGGACGTGTCGCCCAACTGCGACTGCCACTGCGAGAACGACGCGCCGATCCTGCCGGACATCGGCATGTTCGCCTCGTTTGATCCGCTGGCGCTGGATCAGGCCTGCGTGGACGCGTGCCTCAGGCAGAACCCCATGCCCGGCAGCCAGCTGTGGGACAACCTCAAAAAGCCCGGCTTTGCCGACTGGGGCGACCCGTTCACCAACTCCACGCCCAGCTCCGAGTGGCGCAGCTGCCTGGAGCACGCTGAGAAGATCGGCCTGGGCACGCGGGAATATGAGCTGATCCGCATGTGACGGGGAAAGGATGCTTTACGCGACTAAGCATCTCCGCCAACATGCCATGATTCGCATTCCAGAGAGCTACAAAGTATCGCATAGCTTGTCCATCCCTGGGTCCAGGGTCGCAACCCTGGTCGTTTTAAGGGGGTATGGGAGTCCAGAGGGATGTAGGGAGAACCGGAGCCTGCCGCCGCCGGTGGCGGAAGCAGGCAGGCGGAGCGTTGCAAGCGGAAAGGAGCACACCTGTGTGCGACTATTCCGCGCGCTAATCGAAATCCCCCCTCATCCCTCTGGCCCCAGCGGAGCGCGTTCCCCTGAAGCAAAACTGCATGAAATATTGGACACGGAAATAACAGAATTCTGGACACAAGAATCATGTTCTGTTGTAAGATACTTGGTCTGCATATTTGGGGCGCTGCCCCAAGCCCCGCCTAAGGGCTTTCCGGTCGCCCTTAGGAATCCTTCGGCCCCTCAAAGGAAAGGAAGTTTGTGAATATTGAAGGGTATGGATTTCTGTTCAGCAGGGCTTCC
>JBJEYK010000032.1:0-10628 GCA_051886775.1 Candidatus Ventricola sp.
CGCTTTCGTGGATTTTGATCTCCACGATCAGCGGCACGCGGCCATCCACCAGCGTAAGCACATCCTCAAAGCGCGGGATACGCTCCGCAGAGCGCAGCAGCGGAAACTGCACCAGCTCGTCGAAGGTGTAATCGCGCACGTTGCCGGGCACGCCGCACATGCGCGAAAGGCTTTCGTCGTGGAAGACGACGGGCACGCGGTCGCGGGTGAGCTGGACGTCCAGCTCGATGCCGTAGCCTGCCTCGACGGCCCTGCGGAAGGCCGCCATGGAGTTTTCCGGCGCGTCTGACGCATTGTCGTGCAGCCCGCGGTGCGCGTAATCGCGGCTGAGGAGCGGGGCGGGATCGGGCCTGCCCGCCATGCGGGGCATGATGGCCAGCAGATACAGCGCGCAAAGCGCAAGGAGGATCAAGAGCATGCAAATTCGCCTCCTGATGGATGGTATGTTGCGGCATCATTATAGCATGCTTTGGCCCGCCCGCACAGTGCAGGCGGACAAAAAAGCATCCATTGCCAGCAGCCGGAGCGGCATGGTATAATCGCATCAGCAATCGGCCAAGGAGGAACATGGGATGGACAGGCTGTTTCAGGCGCTTTCGCGTCTGCCGGAGGTGGAGGCCGTCGCGCTGGGCGGCTCGCGCGCGGGGACGGCGTATGACGAGCGGTCGGACTACGATGTGTATGTGTACTGCACGGGCGCGGTGAGCGAGCAGACGCGCCGGACGCTGCTCGCGCCGTATTGCAGCGTGATGGAGATCGGCAATCACTTCTGGGAATACGAGGACAACTGCACGCTGAAAAACGGCGTGGATATCGATATCCTCTACCGCGACCTGGATGCGCTGTGCGAGGACGTGGCCTCCGTGGTGGAGCGCTGCGAGCCGCGCAACGCCTACACGACCTGCATGTGGCACAATCTGCGTACCTGCCGCGTGCTCTACGACCGGGATGGCCGACTGGCGGCGGCGAAACGCCGGTTCGACGTGCCCTATCCCGAGCTGCTGCGCAGCCGGATCCTGGAGCGGGGCATGCGCCTTCTGCACGGCTCACTGCCCGCGTATGACGCGCAGCTTCGCAAGGCCGTCTCCCGGGGGGACTGTGTCAGCGTGTCGCACCGGGCCGCGGCGTTCATGGAGACGTATTTCGATGTGATCCTCGCGCTCAACCGGCTGACCCACCCGGGGGAGAAGCGGCTTGTGCCGCTGTGCGCCGCGCGCTGCGAACGGCTGCCGGAGCACTTTGAGGAGAACATCCGCGCACTGTATGCCGACCTGTTCACCAGCGGCGAACGGGTCGACGGGGATGTGCAGCGCATCGTGCAGGCGCTGGAGGCGCTCGTGGCGCAGTGTGGCTGACACGCGGGAAACCGGAGGCTTCGGCCTCCTTTTTTTATGGGCATGGGCATATTCAACGCGCCGCTGCATACGGTCATTACTGAAGGCGGGCGAATGCGGGGGGATTCAGATTTCTTGATCAGGACGGCGAAAAGCACAGCCCTTGCGCTGACAAAAGCCTTTGACAACGGATGACGGTATACATGATACAAGGCCACAGGAGGAACGGATCGCGCGCGGCGCGCGCAGCAAAGGAGGAGGAACATGGCTGACAACAAGGGGGCAAGGCCTGCGGCCAGGGGCGGGCTATGCGCGGCGCTGGTCAGGCTCAATCACCTGGCCCACAGGCTGATGCTGGTCATCGCGCAGCTGTCTATTCTGGCGATGATCGCCATCGTCACGCTGACGGTGGTGCTGCGCTACTGCTTCAGCACAGGGCTGTCCTGGGCGGAGGAGGTGCCTCGCCTGCTGGTGACGGTGTTCGCGTTCATGGCGTGCGCCATCGGGGTGCGCGACCACATGCACGTCTCGGTCGACGCGGTCTACAACCGCTTCCCCGCGGGCGGGCGGATGCGCCGCGCGATGGACGCGGGGGCCGATGTCATCACGCTGCTGTGCGGGCTGTTCATGCTGGTGAGCGGCGGGCAGCGCACAATGAAGCTCTTTTCGCTGCCGGGGACGCTGCCCATCACGGGCATCAGCACGGCGTGGCAGTATCTGCCCATTCCGATCGCCGGGTTTGTGATGACGTTTGATTCGACTCTGTTCCTGACGGGCGTGCTGCGGCGGGACGATCTGCTCTATTCCGAGCCGGAGATCGACTTCACCGACGAGGCGGCTGTGGACAGGCTGCGCAGAGAGGGGGATGGCGCATGACGACGCTCTCCGGTGTGGTGCTCATCGGCGGCTTTGCGCTGCTGATGCTCCTTCGGGTTCCGGTATGCTTCGCGATGCTCGCCTCCACGCTGGGCGCGGCGCTGATCACGGGCACCAATTTCTCCGTGATGATCCGCCAGATGATGGACGGCGCGAACAACTTCTCCCTGCTGTCGATCCCATTCTTCATCGTGATGGGCGAGTTCATGGGCGCGGGCGGCATCTCCGAAAAGATCGTTGCGCTGGCCAACCTGGCTGTCGGGCGCTTCCGCGGCGGGCTGGCGTATGTGAACGTGCTGGACTCGATGTTCTTCGGCGGCATCTCCGGCAGCGCGGTGGCGGACGTGTCCTCACTTGGCTCGATGGTCATTCCGATGATGAAGCAGCAGGGCTATGACGAGGACTTCGCCGTCGGCCTGACCGTGACGACGGCGTGCCAGGGCGTGCTCATCCCGCCCAGCCACAACATGGTCATTTACGCCCTGGCAGCCGGCGGCGGCGTGTCCATCGGCACGCTGTTCATGGCCGGCATGCTGCCGGGCATCGCGCTGGGCTGCGGCATGATGCTCATGTGCGTGCTGATGAGCCGGCGCTATCACTTCCCCAAGGGCGCGGGCGTGCGCAAGGGCGAGGGGCTGCGCGTGCTGCTGGACGGCGTCCTGCCGATGCTGACGCTGGTGATCATCCTGGTGGGCACGGGCGCGGGCGTGTTCACCGCCACGGAATCCTCGGCCATCGCCTGCGTGTACACGATGCTGCTGGCGATTGTGGTCTTCCGCTCCGTGCGCCTTCGCGACGTGCCGACGATCCTCCGGCGCTCGCTCAAGACGCTGGCCATCGTCATGACGCTCCTGGCCACGGCCAAGGCCTTTGCCTACATGATGACGGAGCTGCGCATCCCTGCGGCGATCTCCGCGGCGCTGCTCTCCGTGACCGACAACAAATACGTCCTGCTGCTGATCATCAATGCGCTGCTGCTGGCGCTGGGATGCTTCATGGACATGGCCCCGCTGATCACGATCATGACGCCGATCCTGCTGCCGGTCGTCACGCCCCTGGGCGTGGATCCGATTCACTTCGGCGTGATCATGATCTTCAACCTGGCTGTGGGGCTGTGCACGCCGCCGGTCGGCTCCGCGCTGTTTGTCGGCTGCGCCATTGGCCGCACACCCATCGAGCGCACAGCCAGGAGCATGCTGCCGCTCTACGGCGTGATGGTCGCGGTGCTGCTGCTGGTGACGTATATCCCGGATATCGCGCTGCTGCTGCCCCGGCTGATCATGGGCTACGGCGCGTGAGTGCATCTGACCGCGCCGGGAGGCGGCGCGGTAGAGAATAGAGATTGGAGGTTGAACCGTATGAAAAAAGCAATGACTGTGCTCCTGTCCCTCCTGCTGGTCCTCTGCGCCGCGACTGCCGGCGCCGTCACCCTCAAGCTGAGCGAGGTGCACGCCGAGGGCTACCCGACCACACTGGCCGACCGCGAGTTTGCCCGGCTGGTGGAGGAGCGCACCGGGGGACGCGTCAAGATCGAGGTCTACTCCGGCGGCTCGCTCTACGGCGAGGAGACCGGCGCGATCGAGGCGCTGCAGCTGGGCGATCTGGCGTTTTCGCGCGTGTCGGCGTCGCCGGTATCCAGCTATGTGCCGGCGATGAACGCGATCCAGATGCCGTATCTGTACAAGAGCAGCGCGCACATGTGGGCGGTGCTCGACGGCGAGATTGGAAGCAGTATGCTCGCCGGGGTGCAGGCCTCCGGCTCCGGGCTGGTCGGTCTGTGCTGGTATGACGCGGGCGCGCGCTCGTATTACACCACCAGGCCGGTCACCTGCGTGGCGGATATGAAGGGCCTCAAGATCCGCATGCAGAACAACCGGATGATGGTCGCCATGACCAATGTGCTCGGCGGCGTCGGCGTGACCGGCATCGGCCCGAACGAGGTCTACTCCGCGATCTCGCAGGGCACCATCGACGGTGCGGAGAACAACTGGCCGACCTATCAGAACATGGGCGACTACGAGGCTGCGCCGTACTATGTGCTGGACAGGCACACCATGGTGCCGGAGATTCTGCTGGCCTCCGAGGCGGTGCTCGCCGAGCTGGATGAAGCCGACGTGCAGATCATCCGGGACTGCGCGAAGGAGACGCAGGCCTACGAGCGTGAGAAGTGGGCCGAGAAGGAGGCGTCCGCCGAGCAGATCGTCCGCGACGCGGGCTGCATCATCACCGAGCTGACGCCGGAGGCCTTTGCTGAGTTCCAGCAGGCAATGACCACACCCGTCACCGGCGTGGAGGGCATCGACGACGGCAAAAGCCTGTACGAGATGTACGGCGGCGCGTATCAGGACGTGATCGACGCGATCAGGGCGGTGGGCGAGCAGCTCTGAGAAGCCATCGGGGCCGCGCAGCGGATGCCGCGCGGCCCTTTGCATGCCTGGCGAGGCAAGCAGCGCTTGTTTCGCGCGCAGCGGGGATCGGGGGGCATTGCCGCGCAAGGCGGCGCGGGGGCAGCACAGCCTGCTTTTTTGTAAAATCCGGGAATATGCCTTGAAGAAAGCGCGGGAATCCTGTATAATATCGTCAAACGATTGTCTATACAATGGAGGAGGATGTCATATGGGCGCTACGCTTTTGATCATGGCTGCGGGCATGGGCTCCCGCTACGGCGGCAACAAGCAGGTGGACGGTCTCGGCCCGAACGGCGAGATTCTGATGGAGTACTCCATCTACGATGCGATCCGCGCCGGCTTTGATCATGTGGTCTTCGTCATCAAGCCGGGCATGCAGGAGCTGATTGCCGGCATCTGCGGCGACCGCATCGCCAAGAAGGTCAAGGTTGACTATGCCTTCCAGGATTTTTCCAGCGTGCCTTCGTTCTATCAGATCCCGGCTGAGCGCGTGAAGCCCTTCGGCACGGTGCACGCCGTGCTCGTGGCCAAGGACGTGATCCATCAGCCGTTCTGCGTGCTCAACGCCGATGATTACTACGGCGTCTCCGCGTTCAAGGCGGCCTACGATCAGCTTCAGCAGATGAAGCCCGAGGGCGAGGCCTGCATGGTCGGCTACATGCTCAAGAACACCGTCTCCAAGAACGGCACCGTCTCCCGCGGCGTGTGCAAGGCCGATGCGGACGGCAACCTCGTCGAGGTCGTCGAGACGCTCAAGATCAAGCTCTGCGACAACGGCGAGATCCGCGACATCGACCAGGGCGAGCCGGGCGAGCTGCTTGATCCCGAGGCGCCGGCCAGCATGAACTTCTGGGGCTTCACCCCGTGGTTCTTCACCAAGCTGGAGGCCTACTTCAACGACTTCCTCCGCGGCCTGGCGCCCGACGCGATCAAGGCCGAGGCGCTGCTGCCCCGCATGGTGGACGAGCTGATGCACGCGGGCGAGATCAACGTCAAGGTGCTCACCACTGACGCACAGTGGTTCGGCGTGACCTACAAGGAGGACAAGCCCACCGTGCAGGCCTCGCTCAAGGCGCTGCACGACAGCGGCGTGTATCCGGCGTCTCTCCACGAGTGATTTCGATCCCATGCGCGCCGCTGGACGCGCATGGGTTTTTCATTTTCTGCAACAAAGCCGGCATGCGGCCGGACGGAACTGGGAGTGAAGGCATGAAGCCGAAGCTGAACATGATCAAGGGGGACATGCCCGCGCATGTCGAGGTCCGCAAGGCTGCGATCATCTCCATCGCGTTCAACGTGCTGGAGATCATCGCCGGCCTGGCGATGGTGGTGCTCATCAGCCGGATGCTGAACGAGGGCGTGGACGCGGCCATCGCCAAGATGACGACCCTGCTGTGCGTGACCATCGTGGGCTGGGGCGCGCTGACGGACATTGGCGCGTCGCTCACCAGCCTGCGCATGGTGGAAAAGACGCGCGCGCTGGAGGAGGCCTATGGCCAATTGGAGGATCTCAACCGCGAGATGCGCGCCCAGCGCCACGATTTCATGAATCACCTGCAGGTGGTGTACAGCCTGATTGAAATGAACGAGCCGGGCGAGGCCATGGCCTATATGGACAAGATCTACGGCGACATGCAGCGCGTGAGCAACATGCTGCGCACGGCGTGCCCGGCGGTCAACGCGCTGATCCAGGCCAAGGTGGTCGAGGCGCAGCAGCGCGGGGCGGAGCTTCAGCTCTCCATCGCCGCCAAGTGGGACGATGAGCTGATGCCGGCCTGGGAGATCTGCCGCGTGCTGGCCAACCTCATCGACAACGCGCTGGACGCCGCCTGTGCCGCGAAGCTGCTCGAGGGCGTGAAGCCCACCGTGGAGCTGGTGCTGGGCGAGGATCTGCGAACCTGGTTCTTCTCCGTGCGCAACAACGGCCCTGCGATCGACGAAAAGACCCGCGGGCGCATTTTTGAGCCGGGCTTCACCACCAAGGCCACGGGGCAGGGCATGGGGCTGTTCATCGTCCGCCAGACGATCGAGTCCATGGGCGGCAGGATCACCATGGAGACGCGTGACGGCGACACGGTGTTCTCTGCCTTTGTGCCCAGAAAGCGGCTTCAGCTGGCCGAAAATAGCGGAGAATATGAAACAACGACCGCAAAAAAATGACGAATCCATAAACTGGCTGGTAAAATCCTGTTGACAAATTAACAGAATTGTAATAAACTTATCCCGTAATCATCTGGTGAGGCTGGCTCGGAGGCGCCGCGGGGCATGCGGGGCCTTGCCGCCCGCCAACACGTCCGCGCCTCCCGGCGGCGGACACGAAAGAGGGGAGTAACGCCATGAAAAACAGGGGCACGCGACTTGCGGTCACGCTGGTGATCCTGTGCCTGCTGGCGACGGTATTTGCCGTGCCGGTAGCGAGCGCGGCCAGCTACAGCAAGGTCTACGGCCAGACGCTGAACAAGGTCCGCGTGCGCGAGAGCGCGTCGACCAACGCCGCCGTCATCGACAACATCGTCAAGGACGCCTGCGTCTATGTGACCACCAGCAAGACGAGCGGCGCTACGACGTTTGTGCAGGTCAGGTACCGCACAAGCGACGGTACGGTCGAGACGGGCTGGGTCTGCCAGAGCGACGCCAGCAATTCGTATGTGAAGATTCTGAGCGCGACGCAGGCGATGGACAAGTTCTCCGTCTCCGGCGGCGATCTGCCCAGCAAGCGCGTGGGCACCTTTACCGCCGCGCAGCGCAAGGCCAGCGCCTCCAGCGCTGACAACGCCTACCTCAAGGAGGGCACCAGCGGCGAGGTCGTCAAGGATGTGCAGACCAAGCTCAAGGCGCTGGGCTTCTATTCCGGCAGCATCACCGGCAACGTGGGCGACAAGACCAAGCAGGCCATCAAGGACTTCCAGGCGAAGTACGGCCTGACGGTGGACGGTGTCGCCGGCCCGCAGACGATCGCCAAGATCGACGCGGTGTACAGCGAGAAGAAGGCCGCCGGGACGCTTTCGTCCGGCAGCGGCTCGACTCCGTCGTACGCTTCCTCGTCCGGCAGCGGGCTGAAGCTCGGCTCCAGCGGCTCCAGCGTTCGTGACCTGCAGACTGACCTGACCACCCTGGGCTACTACTGGGCGGACATCACCGGCAGCTTCGGCAGCAAGACCGAGACGGCGGTCAAGCTCTTCCAGTCAAAGAACGGCCTGACCCCGGGCGGCGTGGCCGGCACCAAGACGCTCAACGCCATCGCCTCGGCGATTGCCAAAAAGGGCGGCAGCTCCAGCTCCAGCTCCTCCGGCAGCTCATCCTCCAGCTCGACCCTCAAGCTCAACAGCCAGGGCACGAAGGTCTCCCAGCTGCAGACGGATCTCAAGCAGCTGGGCTACTACTACGCGGATATCACCGGCAATTTCGGCGAGAAGACCGAGGCCGCAGTCAAGCTCTTCCAGTCGAAGAACGGCCTGACGGCGGACGGCGTGGCCGGTACCAAGACGCTTGAAGCCATCTCTGCGGCGGTGGCCAAGGCGGGCGGCAGCTCGTCCTCCTCGTCCTCCTCGTCCGGCCTGAAGCTGGGCTCGACGGGCTCCGACGTGAGCGCGCTGCAGCAGAACCTGACCACCCTGGGCTATTACTACGGCGACATCACCGGACACTACGGCTCCATGACGCAGGCGGCTGTGACCAAGTTCCAGAAGGCGCGCGGCATCACGGCAGACGGCGTGGCCGGTACCAAGACCATCGAGGCCATCGCCAGCGCGATCAAGAGCGCGGGCGGCAGCCCGGCTGGCTCGGGCGCGGTCGCCGGCACCTCGCTGCGCGAGGGTGACAGCGGCACCGCCGTTACCGAGCTGCAGACGATGCTCAAGAAGCTGGACTACTACTACGGCAGCATTACCGGCAACTTCGGCAGCCTGACCAAGCAGGCCGTGCGCAAGTTCCAGGACGACAACGGCCTGACCGTGGACGGCGTGGCGGGTGTGAACACCATCAACAAGCTGCGCAGCCTGACCGGCACCAGCTCGTCCTCGTCCACCGGCTCCGGCACGACGGTGACCACGGCCAATTCCTATGGCCGCATCACGAAGGACAACGTCAACCTGCGCTCCTCGTACTCCACCAGCTCCGCCGCCAAGGCGAGCCTGAGCGAGGGCACGAAGTGCCGCATTACCAAGCAGTACACCGTCGGCGGCGAGAAGTGGTATTACATCACCGTGACGGTCGGCAAGTACACCTATCAGGGCTATGTCCGCTCGGATATGATCGAGCTGATCAGCGAGTCGGAGTACGGCAGCGGCTCCAGCGGCGAGCATGAGACGCTGGGCATGATCCGCGTGACCGGCAACAACGTCTCCCTGCGCACCGAGCCGAGCAGCAGCTCCACCAAGGCGGGCACGGCCAACACCGGCGATGTGTTCTACTACATCGACAGTGAGTCCGGCTGGTTCCGCACGCAGGCGGGCTACTGGATCAGCAAGGATTACGCCAAGGTCATGACTGCGGATGAAATCAAGGACTATACGGGCAGCGGCTCCGGCAGCTCGTCCGGCAGCAGCCTGAAGTACGGCTCTACCGGCAGCGACGTGCTCTATGTGCAGACGGCGCTCAAGAAGCTGGGCTATTATAGCGGATCCCTGACCGGCCACTACGGCAACAAGACCGCGCAGGCCGTCATGGATTTCCAGCGCGACCACGGTCTGTCCGCCGACGGCGTGTGCGGCGCCAAGACCATGGCTGCCATTGCCAGCGCGGAAAGCGGCTCCGGCAGCTCCGGCGGCTCCGGCAGCGTCAGCCTGAAGGATACCGTCTATGACCTGAGCTGGAACAGCTACAAGAACGCCTATGTCAAGGCGGGCCTCACCCGCGGCAACACGTTCATGCTCACCGATCTGCAGACCGGCTACTCCTTCAAGGTGTACGTCCAGTCCGTCGGCAATCACGCCGACGTCGAGCCGGCGACGGCAGCCGATACGGCGACCATGTGCAGGATCTACGGCGTGAGCAGCGCGAAGGACATCAGCTATGTGCGCCGCGCGATGCTCGCGACCATCGGCAGCTATCAGTTCGCCTGCTCGATGTACGGCGAGCCGCATGGCTCCGAGGTCATCACCAACAATAACTACGACGGCCAGTTCTGTATCCACTTCCGCGACTGCAAGACCAGCGGCACGCAGATCGTGTACGAGGAGAACCAGAAGCCGATCGATCAGGCGGTCACCTACGTCAAGGCGAAGGGCAAGACCGTGCTGACGACCCCGCCGTCCGCCCTCCAATAAGCCCTCTCCATCCCCTCTATACAAGGCGGCGCGAGCAATCGCGCCGCCTTGCCCATTGCCGCGGCAGGGGGGAACGCAAGGACAAAACAGGGGCAAGTTCTGCTTGACAAAAGCCGCCGCGTCGCCTATAATGAACTCCGATATCGAAAAGCGATGAGGCGGAAAGAGCGCGGCGAACCCGCCTGCCACAGCGAGCCGGGGACGGTGTAAGCCCGGCGGCAGGACACGAAGCGCAGCCCTCCGCGTAGCCCCCGGCGAGGAGCCGGGCGTCCGTTCCGCGTTAAGGGATCGAGAGGGCGCGGCCTTGCGGCAGCGCCAACCGGAGTGGTACCGCGAATCGCGCCTGTTCGTCCCCGGACGGCAGGCGTTTTTATTTGGTTCAAAGCGTAAAGGAGCGAATCACATGAAGAAAATGACTTCCGGCGAGCTGCGCAGCATGTGGCTGAATTTCTTTAAGAGCAAGGGCCACGCGGTGATCCCCAGCGCGTCGGTCATCCCGGAGAACGACCCCACCGTCCTGTTCACCACCGCAGGCATGCACCCGCTGGTGCCCTACCTGCTGGGCAGCAAGCATCCTGCCGGCACCCGCCTGACCGACGTGCAGAAGTGCATCCGCACCGGCGATATCGACGAGGTGGGCGACGCCTCTCACCTGACGTTCTTTGAAATGCTGGGCAACTGGTCCCTGGGCGACTACTTCAAGAAGGAGATGATCGCCTGGAGCTGGGAGTTCCTCACCAGCC
>JBJEYK010000033.1:0-10619 GCA_051886775.1 Candidatus Ventricola sp.
CTGCCGGAGGAGAGCACGCGCTGGATCGTGGACGACGCGCTCAAGTTCGTGCAGCGCGAGGCGAGGCGCGGCCACTTCTACGACGGCATCCTGATGGATCCGCCCAGCTACGGGCGCGGCCCGGGCGGCGAGGTCTGGAAGCTGGAAAACGAGCTGTACGGGCTGGTCAAGTCGTGCAGCGAGGCGCTGAGCGATGATCCGCTGTTTTTCCTGATCAATGGCTACACCACGGGCTTTCAGGCCAGCGTGCTGGGCAATATGATCGATATGTGCGTCACGCCGCGCTTCGGCGGGGTGATGACCGCCGACGAGGTCGGCCTGCCGGTGACGGCGGGCGGCGTGCTGCCCTGCGGCGCAAGCGGGCGCTGGCAGCGCGCGGGCGTGTGAGGAACCCATGAAGACCTATCAAGGTGTGACGATCGCCTACGAGGACAACCACCTGCTGGTGGTGGTCAAGCCGCCGAATATGCCCACCCAGGCCGACGCCTCCGGCGATCCCGACCTGCACAGCACGATGAAGCGGTATATCGCGGAGGCGTACCAAAAGCCGGGCGCGGTCTATCTGGGGCTGGTGCACCGGCTGGACAGGCCGGTGGGCGGCCTGGTCGTGCTGGCCAGGACGAGCAAGGCGGCTGACCGGCTCAGCCAGCAGGTGCGGCAGAAGACGCTTGCGCGCCAGTACGTCGCCGCCGTGCGCGGCAAGGCGCCAGAGCGGGGCGAGCTGACCGACACGCTCCTCAAGGACGAGCGCACCAACACCGTGCGCGTCGTCGCGCCGGGCACGCCGGGCGGCAAGGATGCGCGGCTTTGCTACGCGCGCGTGGCCTCGGAGCAGGGGCTGTCGCTCGTGCGGGTGCGGCTGTACACGGGGCGTTCGCATCAGATTCGCGTGCAGCTGTCGCATGCGGGCACGCCCATCTGGGGCGACGCGCGCTACGGCGCGGGCAGGCCCGGTGAGCAGATTGCGCTGTGGGGCGCTCACCTGGGGCTTGTGCACCCCACGACGAAGGAGACGCTCCACTTCACGGCGCTGCCGCCGCGGGATGCCATGCCCTGGCGCTGCTTCGGCGCGGCGGACTGGGCGCGGGAGGAAGAAACCCGCTTCTAGCCGGGAAGAAATCGCCCCGCGTGCGCGTCTTATACTCAAAACCATGGAAAGGAATCGGACATGAAGAAAATCGCTGCGCTATTTCTTGCGGCCTGCCTGCTGCTGGGCGCGTCCGCGCTGGCGGACGATCGGGCCGAGATGCTCCTCAGCGTCGCCGTGGGCGAGCTGGGCTACACCGCGACCCAGGGAGGATACAGCAAGTACGGCGAATGGGGCGGAAAGGCCTACGGCGAGTGGTGCTCGGAGTTCGTTTCCTGGTGCGTCAGCCGGGCGGACGAGGTCTACGGCACGTCCATGCTCGATCAGGACTATCCCATGCAGACCAGCTGCGCAGACGGCGCGGCCTGGTTCAAGCAGCAGGGGCGGTATGTCACCGTGAACGGGGGGCTGCGCGGCGAGAAGGAGCAGTTCTACCTGGCCGACGGCGTATCCGTGAGCGACAGGCCGTATGTGCCCCAGCGCGGCGACCTGATCTACATCGAATGGTACAAGTACAATCGCCTGGATCATGTGGGCATCGTCGAGTTCGTCACGCAGGATGACGCGGGCGACTACTGGGTTCATACCATCGAGGGCAACAACCACATCCTCGGCCCGGAGCCGACGCAGGTTCGCCGCTACACCTACCGGCTGGACGACCCGTCCATCCGCGGCTACGGCATCCTCCAGGAGGGTCTGGTCGGCTCGGCGCTGTCCATGGGCGACGAGGGCGAGGCCGTAGCCTGGCTGCAGCGCCAGCTCACGGAGCTGGGCTATTACGACGGCGCGGGCGGCAAGCTGGGCAAGGGCACCGTCGACGCGATCAAGGCCTACCAGAAGGCGAAGGGGCTGACGGTCAGCGGCATGGCGGACAGCGCGACCTTCGCCGCCCTGAGCGCGGATGTGGCCAGGCAGCGCGCCGCTGCCGAGCGGAAGGCGCAGGCGGAGGCCGAGCAGCAGGCACAGGCGCAGATCGAGGCGGCCAAGACGGCGATCGCCGCCAACTGGTTCGGGGAATTCGATCCGTACGACGAGGAGGCCGTGTGGGCGCGGCTGACGGCGGACATCACCGTGCTGAATGTCGATCAGACCGAGAAGGTGTATCTGTCCGACGGCCCCAACGGCAAGCGCAAAACCGTCGACGAGCATCGCGGTTTTTTTTATGGGGCGTCCGCGGCGGTGCGCGTGCTGGAGACGCAGGACGGCTGGTCGAAGATCGAGGCGTATAACGACTGCGACGAGCTGGAGCAGGGCTGGGTGCGCCCGGGGCGGCTCAGGACGGTTACGCCCAACCAGACCTACGGCATGGTGGTGGACAAGCGGACGCAGCGGCTGTACCTGTACAAGGAGGGCAAGCTGCTCACCGAGCTGCTGGTCTCCACCGGCACGACCAAGGGACAGAACCAGGACTATAACGAGACGGCCTCCGGCGAATTCCTGCTCGTCAGCCCGACGGGCGGCTTCTGGTCGGGCAATCTCTGGTGCGATCAGGCCATCCGCTTCAACGGCGGCGATCTGCTGCACATGGTGCCCGCCATTTACCGTGGCGAAAAGGTCGGCACCAATCCCGACGGTACGGGCGATTTCAGCATCTGCGAGAGCGCGCTGGGCAGCCGGGCCTCGCACGGCTGCATTCGCGTGCAGCGCAAGGCGAACGAGGATGGCTACAACCACCAGTGGATCTGGAACAACCTGAAATACGAGAAGAACATCAAGATCATCGTCTGGGACGACGACGGGCGCTATCTGCCCGTGACCGACGCGTCCGCACCGATGTACTACAACCCGGACGGCGGCACGATGTATCACACGGACGCCAACTGTTCGAGCGTCAAGAGCCGCTATCTGCCGATGACTGGGATCACCTATGGCGACCTGAGCCGCTATCCGTTTACGGCGCTCAAGCCCTGTGGCAGCTGCAATGCGCCGGAGCGCCCGGAGGTGGTTTCCGCGGCCAACGCGGTGATCGACGCGGCCTACGAGGAGCTGGGCATGACGCCCTGATCACGCAATAAACGCACCAAAGAGGAGAGGGAATCGGATTATGGATCATGAAATGAAGCCGCTGCGCATCCCCGGCGTGGGCATGCGCAACATCAAGACGGCGCTGGCGACATCCTTCTGCGCGCTGGTCTACTACTTCATCGGCCGCAGCCCGGCGTTTGCCTGCATCGGCGTGATCTTCGGCATGGGCTCGGATCTGCAGGACGCGCAGAAGAACGGCGGCAACCGCCTCTTTGGCACGATCATCGGCGGCGTGCTGGGCATCATCCTGTTTCGGATCTACCTGATCTTTCAGCCGCAGGGCGGGCATTCGTTGCTGCTGGTGCCGCTGATGTTCATTGGCACGGTGCTGCTGATCCTGCTGTGCCAGATGTTCTGGGTGGGCGGCGTGCAGCCCGGCGGCGTCGTGCTGTGCATTCTGCTGTTCAACACGCCGGTGGACACCTACATCGATTACGCGATGAACCGCATCCTCGACACGGCGGTGGGCGTGCTGCTGGCGCTGTTTGTCAGCTACGTCTTCCCGCGCGGCTGGATGCAGCTGTGGCCCGAGCGCCTGAAGCGCATGCGCGTCTACATGCGCGCGGCGGCGCTGCATGTGCACATCCATCATCCCAGCAAGCGGGCGAAATAAGCAGGGGGCAGCAGATATGACAAATGCGGAATTGGTCTGCTATTTCTTTGAAGAGGGCTATGTAAGGCACAACTACGCTCTGGTCGCGTCGTACCTGTCGGAGGACTATGTGGATCACAGCCCGGCCGGGGCAAGAGGGAGCGCCCAGGCGGTCACAATCCTGAGGATTGTCGAATCGCAGTTTTCGGAGCTGTCGATCCGGATGCTGGATGTTTTCTCTGAGCGCGATATGGTTGCGACAAGGGTCGCATTTGAAGGGATCCACGCCGGCGTTTGCATGGGGATTCCCGCGACAGGGAAGAGGATCCGATTTGAAGCGCTGGAGCATTTCAGGGTTGACGGCGGCAAAATCGTGGAATCCTGGGGATATTGGCCGGATAAGGAGATCGAGGAAAAGCTCCGCTAGAACCCGGAAGGCCGGACAACAAAATCAATCCTCCGTATGATGCAGGTCATATCGTGCGTCATACAGAGGATTGCTGTTATTTTGGGGGATCAGCGCGCCGCCTCCAGTCGCTGCGCCAGCAGCTTGGCGGACTGCGCTGGCGGCAGGCGGTTGTCAAACTCGATGTGCGCGGCCCGGCGATAGAGCGACTCGCGCGCGGCAAAGAGCGTGCGCATGCGCTCTGCCTTGTCGCCGGCGAGGTTGGGGCGCGTATCCTGGCGCACGTCGCGGATCATGTCCTCCAGCGGGCGGTTGAGCCAGACGACCAGGCCGGTTTCCCGCATCAGGTCGATGTTCTCCGCCCGGGTGACGATGCCGCCGCCCGTGGACACGACGCAGGGCGCTCCCGCGCAGGCGCGCGCAAGCGCCGCATGCTCGCAGACGCGGAAGCCTGCGTCGCCCGATTCGGCGAAGATTTCAGGGATGGAGCGGCCCTCAAAGCGCGCGATATCCTCGTCCAGATCGAGCAGCGGGCATTGAAGGCGCCGGCTCAGCAGGCGGCCGATCGTGCTCTTGCCGCAGCCCATCATGCCAATGAGAAAGACATGCCTGTCCACGGCTTACTCCTTTCCGGCGGCCTTGTACGCGCCCAGCAGGCGGCAGTGCTCGCAGTCGGCATCCAGCGATTCCATGAGCACGCGCAGGCTGTCCTCCGAGACGTTGCCCGTCAGGTCGACATAGAAGCAGTATTCCCAGTTGTTGTTGTGCAGAGGGCGGGACTCGATGTGCGTCAGGTTCATGCCCATCGCCACGAAGCTGGACAGTGCGCGCATCAGCGTGCCGCGCTCATGGCGCACGGCGAAGGTGATGGTGGCCTTGTCCGGGATGCCGATAGGCGTGGGGCTTGAGCTGACCACGATGAAGCGCGTGTGGTTGCCGTCGAAGGAGTGGATGTCCGGCGCGAGGACGGACAGGCCGTAGTGCCGGGCGGCCAGGCGGGAGGCGATGGCGGCGTTGTGCTTGTCGCCCAGCTCGGCGACGTGCTTGGCGGCAATGGCGGTGTTGAAATACGGCGTGGTCACCCAGTCGGGATGCTGGCCGAGGAACACCGGGCACTGGGCAAAGCCCTGCTCGTGGCTGTACACGGTGGTCACGTCCTCAAGCGCTGCGCCAGGCACGCCCAGCAGGCAATGCTCCACGCGCACCAGCTGCTCGCCGACGATGTGGCAGGAATACTGGCCCATCAGGTCGTACACGGTGTTGACCGAGCCGGAGGAGGAGTTTTCCACCGGCACGACGCCGTATTTGACGCGGCCGTCCGCCACGGCGGCAAAGACCTCGTCGAACGTCTTGAAGTTCACGCGCTGGCAATCCTCGCCGAAGAAGCCGACGACCGCGCACTCGCTGTATGCGCCCGGCACGCCGCTGTATGCGATGAGCGTCGTCTCGTTCAGCGCGTCGAGCCAGCGGCGCTGCTCCTCCCGCGAGAGACGCATCAGTTCGCGGAACAGCGCCACGGCGGGCTGCTTGAGAGCGTCGTCGCTGACCAGCGCCGCGCGGCTGCGCAGCACGGCCTGCTCGCGCGAGGCGTCCAGAATGTCCATTCGGTTTTCGTGCTTGTAGGCGGCAACGTCGCGCGCGACCTGCATGCGGCGCTCGAAGAGCGCAACGAGCTGCGCGTCAATTTCATCGATCTCGGCGCGGCACTGGGCAATATCCTTCATGGGCTGTACCTCCAAGGCGCGCCGCTGGGGCGCGAAACGATTCGTTTGTTCATTTCAGCGCGTTCTGCGCGCAGTCGTCCGCCATCAGCTCACACAGGGCGATGGCGAGGATGCTCTCGATGACCACGACGGCGCGCGGGACAATGCACGGATCGTGCCGCCCCGCGACACAGAGCGTGGCGTCCTCGCCGCGCTTCAGGTCGACGGTCTGCTGCGCGCGGCTGATCGAGGGCGTGGGCTTGACGGCGACACGGAAGACAATCGGCATGCCGTTGGTGATGCCGCCGGTGACGCCGCCGTTGTGGTTGGTCAGGCAGGCGACGCGCCCGCCCTGAAAGGTCATGGCGTCGTTGGCCTGGCTGCCGCGCCAGCCGGCCATGCGCATGCCGTCGCCGAATTCGACGGCCTTCACCGCGGGCACGGCATAGGCGAGGGACGAGACGACGCTCTCCACCGAGCCAAAGAACGGCGAGCCGATCCCGGCGGGCACGCCGACTGCGGCGCACTCGATCACGCCGCCGACGCTGTCGCCCTCCAGCCGGGCCACCTCCACCTGCGCGCGCATGGCCTGCTCCTGCGTAGGATCGAGCAGCGGGAAGCGCATGCCCTGAAGCGATTGCAGCGCTTGGGCGTCCGTGTGCACGGGATCCAGCGGCGCGTCCTCGCAGCCGGCGATGGCGGCGATGTGCGCGCCGATCTCGATGCCGCGCGCGGCCAGCAGCGCACGCGCAATGCTCCCGGCGAAGACGAGCGGCGCGGTCAGCCGGCCGGAGAAGTGCCCGCCGCCGCGCGGATCGTTGTATCCGGCGTATTTGACGTGCCCTGCGTAGTCCGCGTGGCCGGGGCGCATCCTGGCGCGAAGCTGCGCGTAGTCGCCCGAGCGCGTGTTGGTGTTTTCGATCATGCCGCACAGCGGCGCGCCGGTGGCGCGTCCCTCGAACACGCCGGAGACGATGCGCACCTGATCCGCCTCGCGCCGTGCGGTGGCGGTGGGGTCGTTGCCGGGCGCGCGGCGCGCCATGTGGCGGGCGATTTCCGCCTCGTCAATGGGCGTGCCGGCGGGGATGCCGTCGATCACCATGCCGATGGCCGGACCGTGGGACTCGCCGAAGATCGTCAGCCTGAAATGCTGACCGAAGCTTGCTCTCATGTGCGTCTCCTTTCGGGAATCAGGCCTTGCGGGCCTGGCCGCCCAGCGAGGCGTATTCTGCCCAGAAGGCCGGGGCGGACTTGGCGACGGCCTGCGCGTCGGAGATGGCGATATCGCCGTCCGACAGCGCCGCGGCCACGGCCATGGCCATCACGATGCGGTGGTCGTTGCAGCCGTCGACAGCGGCGGCGTGCAGCGGTTTGCCGCCGCGGATGACCAGGCCGTCGGGCAGCTCGGTCACGTCCGCGCCGCAGGCATTCAGCGCCGCGCGCATGGCGGCCAGGCGGTCGCTCTCCTTGATGCGCAGGCGTGCCGCGCCGGTGATGCGGCTCTCGCCCCCGGCGGCGGCCATGGCGACGGCTAAGGCAGGCACCAGGTCGGGCGTTTGCGAGACATCGACCCCGGCGGCGTGCAGGCGGGCGGGGCGGACGGTCAGGCCGCCGTCATCGCGCCAATGGATGTCCGCACCCATGGCGCACAGGATATCGACGATGGCGCGGTCGCCCTGCGCGCTGCGCTTGTCCAGCCCGGTGAGGGTGATCGGCGCGCGCCCGATGCACCCGGCGACGAGATAGAACGCCGCATGGCTCCAATCGCTCTCCACCCGCGCCATGCTGGGGGAGTGGATCGCCTGATCGCCGGGGACGAGCAGCGTGCGCTCGTCCTGCCAGTGGGATACAACGCCGAAGGCAGCCTGCACATCGCGCGTCAGCTCGATATACGCGCGGGATTCCAGCGCGGTGGTGATATGAATGACGCTGTCGCCGTGCAGGCGGGGCAGCGCCAGCAAAAGTCCCGTGATGAACTGGCTGCTCACGTCGCCGCGCAGCGCAAATTCGCCGCTGTGCAGCGCGCCTTCGACGGTCAGTGCGTCGCCCTGCGGATGCCACGAGACACCGCGTGGGACGAAGAGCTGCTCGTACACGTCCAGCGGGCGCTGCATCAGCCGGCCATGGCCGACGAAGCGCACGGGGCCGCGCCCGTCGAGCGCCAGCGGGATGAAAAACCGCAGCGTGGAGCCGGATTCGCCGCAGTCCAGCGTGCGTATTCCGTCGCCTGCGTATGCCTGCCCGCCCGTGATCTGCGCGCGGACGAAGCCGGGCTGCGCGTGCGGCGCGAGCTGCGCGTCCCGGATCAGCCCCAGCGCGCGGGCGCAGGCAAGCGTCGCCTCCACGTCGCGCGAGCATTGCAGCGGGGAAAGCTCCGTCACGCCCTGCGCCATAGCGGCGAGCATCAGCGCGCGGTGCGACGCGGACTTGCTGGGCATGACGGCCAGCGTGCCGGAGAGCGGAGCGGGCGAGACGATCTGAATCATGGCGTTCTCCTTACAGCAGTTTTCTGAGCTGCGCAATGCTCAGCGGCTCGGTGCGGCACGCGCCCAGCTGCGTGAGCAGGACGGTGCGCACGACGCTGCCCTCGGACTTCTTGTCCAGCGCCATGCTCCTGGCAAGGCGTTCCGCGTCCAGGCCGGCGGGAGGGTCGGTCATCAGCTCGTAGGCCTCCAGCACCGCGCGGATGCGCGCGCTGGCGCCTTGCGGCGTCACGCCCAGCGTTTCGCCCCAGCGGGCGGCAGCGACCATGCCGATGGACACGGCCTCGCCGTGCAGCAGCGTGCCGTAGCCCATGGCGTTCTCCAGCGCGTGCGCCAGCGTGTGCCCGAAGTTGAGCTGCGCGCGGTCGCCGTGGTCGTGCGGGTCGCGCAGGACGTAGTCGGCCTTGATTTCGCAGCAGCGGGCGACGATCTCGTCCAGCTGCGGCAGCAGCGCCTTGCGTGAGCCGAGGGCCTCGATGCGCTCGAACAGCGCGCGGTCGGCGATGCAGCCGTACTTGATCACCTCGCCCAGGCCCGCGCCAAGCTGGCGCGCGTCGAGGGTTTGCAGCGTGTCGCAGTCGATGAGCACCAGCTCCGGCTGGTAGAATGCGCCCAGCAGGTTCTTGCCGCGCGGGTGATTGACCGCCACCTTGCCGCCCACGGAGGAATCCACCTGCGCCAGCAGCGTCGTGGGCACCTGAATAAAGCGCACGCCGCGCAGATAGGTGCACGCGGCGTAGCCGGTCAGATCGCCCACCACGCCGCCGCCCAGCGCGACGATCAGATCCGCGCGCGTGATGTGCAGGTCGAGGAACGCGTCGTACAGGCGCATCAGCTGTTCGGAGCACTTGGTCGTCTCGCCCGCGGGCACGGTGATCAGGGACGCCTGCACGCCCGCGGCCTCAAGCTGGCCCAGCAGCACGTCTGCGTACAGCGGGGCGGTGTTGCTGTCGGCGACGACGGCGGCGCGCCTGCACGCCCAGGGCGCGAGCAGCGGTGCGCAGGAGGCCAGCAGACCGTGGCCGATGTGGATGTCATAGCGGCTGTCGGGCGCGGGGGCATGCACGGGGACGATGGGCATCGGGATTCCTCCTCACTTGAGCCTCATTTGAACAGCGGCGTCCTGCTCGGCGCGATGCCGCGCAGCTCGTCGAACTTCTTTTTGCGGTCGCTGGAGACGGTCAGGCGCGCAAGCAGCGCGTCGCGGTCGCCCGCGCGCAGCAGCGCGCTGTATTCGCCGAGGCGGGCGATCAGCTCGTCCGTCAGGTCGGCCAGCGATTCGCGATTGGCCATGAACAGCTCGCACCACAGATCCGGCTCCAGCGCGGCTACGCGCGTCGCCCCCCGGAAGGAGCCGCCCTCGAAGCCGTAGCTGTCAAAGAGCAGATGCTGGTCGCACAGCGCCAGCGCCATGACGTGCATGAGCTGGCTGGTGTAAGCGATGCGCTCGTCGTGCGCGTCGGGCGTGGTGCGCACGATGTCGGCGCAGCCCATGTGCAGCGCCAGCTGCTCCATGAAATGCACGGCGGATTCGGGCACGGTCTCGTCGGGCGTGAGGATGTAGTGCGCGCCGCGGAAGAGGTCGGCGCTGGCGTTGACGAAGCCGCCGCGCTCGCGCCCGGCCATCGGGTGACCGCCCAGATAGGTGAACTGCCGGTGGGGGACGGCCAGCACGGCCTCGTGCAGCGGGCGCTTGACGCCGCACACGTCGGTGAGCAGCGAGCCGGGCGCCAGGCGCTGGGCGTTGGCCGTCACGAAGTCCGCCGCGGCGTGCGGATGCAGGCACAGCACGGTCACGTCCGCGCGCTCCAGCGGAGCCTCGCCGGCGGACTTCCAGGCGGCCCGCACGACGCCGCGGTTGAGCGCCTCAAAGCGCGTCCACTCGTCGCTGTCGACGGCATACAGCTCGGCGCCCGGATAGCCGCGCAGCGCCAGCGCCATGCTGCCGCCGATCAGGCCCAGGCCGATGAACATGATCCTCATAGCGTGCGCTCCACGATCGGCGCCAGCGCGCTGATCTTGCCCACGAGCTGCGCGAACTGCGGCGGGGTAAGGCTCTGCGCGCCGTCGCACAGGGCGCAGGGCGGGTTGTTGTGCACCTCGATGATCAGGCCGTCCGCACCGGCGGCGATGGCGGCCAGCGACATGCGCTCCACCATCCAGTTCAGGCCCGTGGCGTGGCTGGGATCGACGATGACCGGCAGATGCGAGAGCTGCTTGACGGCCTGCACAGCAGACAGGTCCAGCGTGTTGCGGGTGTAGGTTTCGAACGTGCGGATGCCGCGCTCGCAGAGGATGACGTTCGGGTTGCCGGCGGCCATGA
>JBJEYK010000034.1:0-10514 GCA_051886775.1 Candidatus Ventricola sp.
TGCCGACGGTGGAGCGGGGGTTCTTGCTGGTGGTCTTCTGGTCGATGGAGATGGCGGGGGACAGGCCGTCGATGGCGTCCACGTCGGGCTTCTCCATCTGGCCCAGGAACTGGCGGGCATAGGAGGAGAGCGACTCCACATACCGGCGCTGGCCCTCGGCGTAGAGCGTGTCAAACGCCAGGGACGACTTGCCGCAGCCGGACAGGCCGGTGAACACGATGAGCTTGTTTCGCGGGAGCGTCAGGTCGAAGCCCTTGAGGTTGTTCTGGCGGACGCCGCGGATGACGATGTTTTCCTGCATGGAAGGCTCCTTTTCGGATACGGTCAGGCGTGGGACAGCTCGGGGAAGTACAGCCCCTGCGCGGGCACGGCGTCCAGCGCGCGGCCCAGCGTGAAGAGGCGGTAGTCGTCCCCGCCGTCGTAGGGCTGGGGATCAAAGAGCGCGGCGTCCTCCGGCAGGGGCGCGAAGCCCAGGCGGATGACCGGCGCGTCGGTGACGATGCGTGGGAGCACGTCGGAAAGCGGCACGCGGCGCGGGCACAGCACGCTCTGCACGACGAGCGCGTCGCCATCGCGCTCGAGCACGGCATGGCAGTCCAGCGCGGGGCAGCAGTACACGCGTTTCAGGCTTGCGGTGTAGAACAGCGTCAGGCTGAAGCGGTCCAGGTGCTCCAGCGCCGCGCAGGGGACGGCCTCGCGCACGGCGCGCTCATAGCGCGCGCGGGCGGCAGGATCGGCGGGATCGACGCGGGTGAAGCGTTCCGGGTCACCGGATGTGCCGGTGAACCCCACGGACACGGCGCGGATGCCCGCGCGCACCTCGGGGCGCAGCGCATAGCGCATCTGCGATGTGCGCTTGAAGCCCAGCTGATCGTAGAACGGCAGCGCGCTCAGGTCGCCAAAGAGGTAGATGCCCTCGCAGCTGTCCGCGACATCCTCCATCGCCGTGCGCATGAGCGCGCTGGCCAGGCCGCGGCGGCGATACGCCGGGTCGGTCATCACGGTGCCGATCTGCACGAAGCGGCGCTCCTGACCGTCCAGCAGGAAGCGCATGCGGTTGACGGAAACGTTGGCGACCAGGCGTCCGCCTTCCTCGAAGGCGTAGGGCAGGTAATCGCCCTCCCAATAGCCGGCGGCGTACCATTTTTCAAAGTCGAAGCCGAAGGTCTGGCGCGTCAGCGCGTTTAGCGCGGCGCGTCGGGCATCGTCGGCCATGAAGTGCCGGATGAGCTGCATGGGTACCTCCTGCGTATGTGGATTGGTTCACGGGCGCGCGCGAAGGAGCGCGTCATTTCAGAATTCTGCGCAGCGCGTCGGCATCCAGGGTAAACAGCGTTTCCTCGCCCAGCAGCACGCCGTCGCCCAGCTGCTGCTTGCTCTCCTGCAGGGCGAGGATGCGCTCCTCCACCGTGTCGGAGGCGATCATGCGGATCACCTGCACGCCGCGCGTCTGGCCGATGCGGTAGGCGCGGTCGGTGGCCTGGTTCTGCGCGGCCATGTTCCACCATGGGTCGTAGTGGATGACGACGTCCGCGCCGGTGAGGTTCAGCCCCGTGCCGCCGGCCTTCAGCGAGATCAGGAACGCCTGCGCGCCGCCGTCGTTGAACGCCTTCACCAGGCGCATGCGCTCGGCCTTGTCCGTTTCGCCCGTCAGGACGAAGAGCGTCACCCCCTCGGCTTCCAGCCGCTGGCGGATCAGCGAGAGCATCGAGGTGAACTGCGAGAAGATCAGCAGCCGGTGCCCGCCGGCAATCGCGTCCCGCGCCACCTCGCTGAGCTGCTCGAGCTTGCCGCTGCCGCCGGTGTAGCCCTCCAGGCACAGCCGGGGATCGCAGCAGAGCTGGCGCAGGTGCGTCAGCCCTGCGAGCATGCGCATCCTGTCCTGGCCGGAGAGCAGGCCGCCCTCGCTCTCCTTGATCAGGCGCGCGGCGTAGGCCGCGTAGATCCGGCGCTGCTCAGCGGTCAGCTCGCTCTCCATGACGCTCTCCACCTTCTCCGGGAGGTCGGTGAGCACGTCCTTTTTCATGCGCCGCAGGATGAACGGGGCGACCATCAGGTGCAGGTTTTCCCGCGCGCGCTCGTCTGCGTCGCGCACAATCGGCCCCTCGAACCGCTCGCGGAACCGCTTTTCGGTGTAGAGGTAGCCCGGCATCAGGAAATCAAAGATCGACCACAGCTCGCCAAGCCGGTTTTCAATCGGCGTGCCGGTCATCGCGAAGCGGTGCGCCGCGCGGAGCGTCTTGACCGCTTTGGCGGCCTGCGAGGCGGCGTTTTTGATGTTCTGCGCTTCGTCCAGCAGCACATGGGTAAACGGGATGTCCGCGTACAGGCGCACGTCCCGGCGAAGCTGGTCGTAGGAGGTGATCAGCAGGTTGGGCGCGTCCTGCGCGGCAATCTGCCTGGCGCGCTCCGCCGCCCCGCCCATCAGGGCCGACGCGCGCAGCGAGGGCGCGAAGCGCTGCGCCTCCGACAGCCAGTTGAGCTGGAGCGACGCCGGGCATACCACCAGCGCGCGCACTGCTCCGCCGCGCTCCTGCTCGCGCAGCAGCAGCGACAGCACCTGGATCGTCTTGCCCAGGCCCATGTCGTCGGCCAGAATGCCGCCGAAGCCCGCGTCGCTCAGCGCGCACAGCCACGACAGGCCCGTCAGCTGATAGCCGCGCAGCTGCGCGTTCAGCCCGGCGGGCGGCTCCGCGCTGATGCGCTGCGCGGCGCGCAGGCGTTCCATCCACTCGCCCAGCGACCTGGGGGCGGACAGGCGGATGCTCTCGCGGCGCCCCAGCGCCTCCTCCAGGTACAGCGCGCGGCTCTCGGGCACCTCGGTCCCCGCCGCGGCCTCCTCCGCCGTCACGTCCAGGCTGTCCAGCATCTGCGCGCAGTCCGCCGCCTGCTCAAGCGCCTCGCCGGAGAGGAAAAGGCCGCTGCTCAGGCGCACATAGCGCCGCTTCTGGCGGTAGGCAGCCAGGGCCTGCGTCAGCTCCTCCTGAGTGAAGCCGCCCAGATCGGCGCGCAGCAGCAGCTGGCCCTGCTTGTCCGAGCGGATGACGGCCACGCGCATCGCTCTGGACTGGGTCACGTTTGCGCGGGCCAGGCGTTCGCTGACCATCACCTCGCCCACGCTCTCCAGCGACGGCAGCTGCTGGCTCAGCAGCGAGAAGCACGCGTCGTCGCTGCCCTCGAAGGCGTATTCCCCGGGCTGCACCTCCTCCGGGAAGACGCGCTGCACCGCCCGGCACACCGCCTCCTCCAGCGCCGTGTCGCGCCGCAGCCCGGGAGTCTCCCCGCCGGGGGATAGCTCCTGCCCGCCGTAGTCGAACGACGCGCGGCAGAGCAGACGCTGCCCGCCGTCCGTGTCCACATACAGGCGCGCCGTCATGGGATCGGGCGTGTGCGCGGAGACAAGCTCCTGCCCGCGCCGCACGAGCACGTCCCCGCCCGCCGGGGCGATCAGCCGGGCGCACACGCCGTCCAGCCGGTCCGCCGCAAAGCGCAGGCCGTCGGGATAGGCCGTCGCGGCGGCCAGCAGCGCGCTGACGCGCTCGTAGTCCTGGCCGAACGCGCAGAGCAGCTCCGTTTCGCCAAAGCTGTACGCGCCCGCAGCTCCTGCCGTCAGGCTCTCGGCGAAGACGCGCAGCCTGGCGCATGCGCCGTCGCTCTCCAGCTCCACCGGCAGGCAAAGCGCGCCGCGGCGAACCTGCACGCGGCGTGTCGCGCCCTGCGCGTCGCGCACGTCAAGCTCCCGCCCGACAAGCAGGCGCATCGTCTGATCCAGCGAAGCGCCCTCCAGGCACAGCTCCGCGCCCTGTGCTGCGCCGCGGCCTGCCAGCATCACCAGCTGGCCGAAGAGCGGTACGTCCTCCGGGGAAAGCTCCTCCTCCCGATGGGCAAACGTCAGCTCCCGCCCGTAGACTGCCGTCTCCCGCGCGGCGGCGCGGTGCGCCAGCTCCGTCATGCTGCGCACGACATAGGGGCGCGTCCGCCCCAGGCGCAGGCTCAGCATCACGGTGGTCGCGCTCTCGCGGCGCAGGCAGGGGTACAGGTGTACCGGCGCTTCCTGCGGGCGCAGGCGCGCATCCTGTGCTGAGAGGAGCAGCCCGTCCACAAACGCGCTGCCCTCCTCGATGGACACAAGCTCCGTTCCGACACCGCTGGCGGCGATCATCAGCGCCGCCACATGCCGGCAGCCCCACTCGCGACGCTGGGCGCCGGGCATGCAGGTACAGGTGCAGGAGACGAATTCCTCCTCGTACTCGTCGTATTCGAAGCACGACCAGAAGATGTGCCCCGCGACGTGCACCTCGCCGCTGAAGCGCAGCGTCGCATAGCGTGTCTCGTTCACCCGGACGGCATGCACACAGCCCTCCTTGACGTAGACTGCGCCCCGGGCAAACTGCGCGGGGTTGTCAATCGCGCTGCGCGCCATCGCCAGTGTGTACATCGGCGTGCCTCCTTATCGATCGGATTTACCGGCGGATGCCCTGCGGCTTCACGCCTTGAGGTATTTGCCCGGCTTGCGCGTGCGGCGCTTGCGCTGGGGCACGGCCACGACCTCCTGGGCAATGTCCTCCGGGGACTTGCCCTGCAGCTCGAAGAGCTTGTCGCGCAGCTTCGCGGCCAGCTCGAAGTCGAGGTTGGCGGCGGCCTGCAGCATCTTCTCCTCCGTGGAGCAGATGAGCAGGTGCAGCTCGTCCTCGGTCATGGCCTTTGCGCGGCGCGCGGGGTCGCGGCGGGACTTGTCCGGCGCGCTGCCGATCTCCAGCAGGTCGCGCACGGACTTCATGACCGTCCTGGGCGTGATGCCGTGCGCCTGATTGAACGCCTGCTGCAGCGCGCGGCGGCGCTCCGTCTCGAAGATGGTCTTGTTGATGCTCTCGGTCATGTGGTCGGCGTACATGATCACGCGGCCCTCGGCGTTGCGCGCGGCGCGGCCCACCGTCTGAATCATGCTGACCTCGCTGCGCAGGAAGCCCTCCTTGTCCGCGTCGAGGATGGCGACGAGCGCGACCTCCGGCAGGTCGAGGCCCTCGCGCAGCAGGTTGATGCCCACCAGCACGTCGAACGTGCCCAGGCGCAGGTCGCGGATGATCTCCTGGCGCTCCATCGTCTGCACGTCGGAGTGCAGATAGCGAACGCGCACCTGCATGTCCGTGAGGTAAGCGGTCAGGCTTTCGGCCATCTTCTTGGTCAGCGTGGTGACGAGCACGCGGAAGCCGGCCTGCACGGTCTTCTGGATCTCGGCGTAGAGGTCGTCCACCTGGCCGGTGGCCGGGCGCACCTCGATGAGCGGATCGAGCAGGCCGGTGGGGCGGATGATCTGCTCGACGACCTGCCCGGCGCGCTCCAGCTCATAGGCGGCGGGCGTGGCGCTGACGCAGATGAGCTGGCGGATGCGCGCCTCAAACTCGGGGAATTTGAGCGGGCGGTTGTCAAACGCGCTGGGCAGGCGGAAGCCGTAGGAGACGAGCGCCTCCTTGCGCGCGCGGTCGCCGTTGTACATCGCGCGGATCTGCGGCAGGGTGACGTGGCTCTCGTCGATGAAGACGAGGTAGTCGTCGGGGAAGTAGTCCAGCAGGGTATAGGGGGCGTCGCCGGGCCTGCGGCCGTCGAAGTAGCGGGAGTAGTTCTCGATGCCGGTGCAGTAGCCCAGCTCGCGCAGCATCTCGATATCGTAGCTGGTGCGCTGGCTCAGGCGCTGCGCCTCGATGAGGCTGCCGGCCTCGCGGAACTCCGCCACGCGCGCGTCCAGATCGCGCTCGATGTCGCCGATGGCGCGGTCGATCGTCTCGCGCGGTGTGGCGTAGTGCGTCGCGGGATAGATGGACACATGCTTGAGCGTCATCAGCGTATGGCCGGTGACGACGTCGATCGCGGAGATGCGGTCGATCTCGTCGCCGAAAAACTCGACGCGGATGGCGTTTTTTTCGTTGCCCGCGGGGAAGATCTCCACCACGTCGCCGCGCACGCGGAACGTGCCGCGCGCGAACTCGATGTCGCTGCGGTCGTACTGGATGGCGACCAGCGCGCGGGCGAGGCCGCCCGGCTCCATGACCATGCCCGGGCGCAGGGAGATCATCATGCCCTCGTACTCGCTCGGGTCGCCCATGGAGTAGATGCACGAGACGGACGCTACGACGATCACGTCGCGCCGCTCGCGCAGGGCGGCGGTGGCGCTGTGGCGCAGGCGCTCGATTTCCTCGTTGACGGAGGAATCCTTTTCGATATAGGTGTCGGTGGAGGCGATGTACGCCTCCGGCTGGTAATAGTCGTAATAGGAGACGAAGTACTCCACCGCGCTGTCGGGGAAGAACTCGCGGAATTCCGCGCACAGCTGGGCGGCGAGCGTCTTGTTGTGGGCGATGACCAGCGTGGGGCGCTGCACGCGCTCGATGACGGAGGCCATGGTATACGTCTTGCCCGAGCCGGTGACGCCCAGCAGCACCTGGCAGGGCATGCCGGAGCGCACGCCCTGGGCGAGGGCCTCGATGGCCTGGGGCTGATCGCCCTGGGGCTTGAAGGGGGACTTGAGAACGAAGCGGCCTTCCTGCATAGCGACCTCCCGAAAGGAATGAGCATCCCAAAGGGATGAATTCTGAATAGGATAGCATGACGGAGCCTGTCCGCGCCCGACATTCTACGCCATTATAGCATAGAATATAAAAGCGAACAAGTGTTCCGGCACAATTTGCGCGCCTTTTCCGCCGGGCTGGAAAGATCAGGAAAGGTCAGCGAAAAAACTTTTTGCGACTTTCGAAGAAAATGAAGGAAATACCCCCGAAAATGAACATTTTGAAAGCGTGGAATGCAGATTTCCGCGTTATCTTCAGCCGGTCAGTCGTTTGCGCCGAGGGGTTTGCAACCCCGGAAACGGCTTCCTGTAATCCCCCGCAGGGCAGAAAAAGCGTGCGGTTTTCGCGCCTTGGTGCTATAATATGGGCACAGAGAGGCGGGCGGACGACAGCCCCGCCTCACAGCAGCAACCACAACTTCCCGATTCAAAGGAGTGCTTACCATGACCGCTATTTTCGTCTTCGCCGCGCTGGTCGTCGCGAATATCGCGTACTCCATCTACGACAATCGCCGCATCGAGACGGCGCGCCAGATGGATGACTATTACCGTGTCGAGTTCAAGAAGAGCTATTCCATCAGCAACGAGAACAACGTGCTGAGCAGCTGGTTTTGATCGGGATTGATTCATAGCAGCCAAGCCGGGGCGTATGCTCCGGCTTTTGCGTGTCATGCGGCGCTTCTGCGGGGCGGGAGCGCTTTTTTTGTGATCCGGGCTGGACGCTTCCTGTGCGGCGTGTTATCATGAATGCAGGAAATCTGCGCCACATGGAGGAGGCAACGATGCTTCACTGCAAGCTGCAAGTCGGCTGCACGATTGTGCTGCTGTACATCATGATCGTCTACTATCGCGAGCGCATCCACTACGGCATGCGCCTGCGTCCCAGGCTCTTTGACGCGCTGATGGCCGTGGGGCTGGCTACGCTCGTGCTCGACGGCGCGACGGCCTATACGGTCAACCACCTGGACACGGTGAATCCCGCGCTCAACCTCGCGCTGCACGGCGCGTTCCTGCTGAGCATCGATCTGCTGGCCTTCGTGGCGTTCCTGTACATGCTCGCGGCGGTGCGGGGGCTGCCCCGGGGGCGCGGGGCACGCCTTCTGCTGGTGCTGCCCTTTGCCGTCAACGCGGCGATTGTGCTGCTGGGGCTGGGCACGCTGGAGTACCGCACCGGCGCGAACAGCAATTATTCGATGGGGCTGTCTGCGTACACCTGCTTTGCGATGGCGACGCTCTACACGCTGCTGATGGCGGTGCTGCTGCTGCGCTACGGGCATGCGCTGCCGCGCGAAAAGCACTTTGCCATCCTCACCGGCGTGGTGATTTTCGCCGGGGTGACGACCATGCAGATGCTGCGCCCCGACCTGCTGCTCTCCAGCATCGCCGTGCTGATGGTCATCCTCGGCGCATATGCCAACCAGGAGGCCCCGTCCGTCAAGGAGCTGCGGCGCTACCACGGCGAGATGGTCACGGGCTTTGCGGAGCTGATCGAGGAGCGCGACGAGAACACCGGCGGCCACGTCAAGCGCACGACGCAGTACGTCCGCCTGCTGGCCGGGGAGCTGCAGCGCCGCGGGCTGTATCCGGACATGCTGACCCGCGACTATGTGAAGGACATGATCCTCGCCGCGCCGATGCACGACGTGGGCAAGATCGCCGTGCCGGACGCGATCCTCAAGAAGCCCGGCCGGCTGACGGCGGAGGAGTTTGACGTGATGAAGCGGCACGCCGCCCACGGCGGCGAGGTCATCCGCGAGACCTTTGGCCGCGTGGGGAACGAGCAGTATGTCGAGATCGCCTGTCAGATCGCGCGCCATCACCATGAGAAGTGGAATGGCGGCGGCTATCCGGGCGGGCTGAAGGGCGAGGACATCCCGCTGTGCGCCCGGATCATGGCCATCGCGGACGTGTTCGACGCCGTGTCCGAAAACCGGTGCTATCGCGCGGCGATGCCGCTGGAGCGGTGCTTCGAGATCATCCGCGAGGGCTGCGGGCGGGACTTTGATCCCACGCTGGCCGCAACCTTCCTCAGCCTGCACGAGCAGGTGACGGCCATCCGCGAGGGGCGCGGGGAAGCGTGATATGACGAACCCCCGGCTGTCAGGGAAGACGGCCGGGGGTCTGTTAGGCTATAATTAGGGTGATTTTGAGCTGCTTACAGCGCCAGCCCCATCGCGCTCAGAGGCTTGCGCAGGCGCAGCGCCAGCAGCGCGGCCAGGATGATCTTCACCGCGTCGCCCGGCAGGAAGGGGAGCACGCAGTAGGTCAGGCTGGTCATCAGGTTCATCCCGGTGACGACCATGAACCACACCGTGCCGAACGCGTAGCACACCGCCACGCCCACAAGCATCGACAGGCACAGCCCCTTCATTGTAAAGCCGAGGCGGCGGGAGAGCAGGCCGACCACCAGCGCGCAGAGGATGTAGCCCAGGATGTAGCCGCCCGTCTTGCCAAAGAGCACGGCGGGGCCGCTGGCAAAGCCGGCGAACACCGGCACGCCCGCCGCGCCCAGCAGCGCATAGGCGGCCATGGACAGCGCGCCCCATCTCGCGCCCAGCAGCGCGCCGGCCAGATGCACGGCAAAGAGCGCCAGATTGATGGGCACCATCGGCAGGGGAATCTGAATCTGGGAGCAGACAGCGGTGAGCGCGGCCATCAGCGCGGCGAGCACGAGGCTGCGGGTGAGCGTGGAGCGATTGCTGTTCATAAGGGCACTTCCTTCGTAAACTGACTGATATGTGTTGGTTGACGAATGACAGTGTACCACGCTGCGCGGCGATTGTCAACCGTAAGAATGGATTTGGTTGACGATGCGGAGCAAAGACAGATACCGCTTGAGTTTTTCGCGCGCATCTGATACAATACTCTGTATGCTTTGAACCACTATGTGATTGCAACGGAGGGAAACCCTGATGGATATGAAGGAACTGATCGCGCAGCGCGTCGCCGAGGGCGCAAAGGCCTGCTTTGAGGGCTGCTGCCTGACCTGCCAGGACATTGCGGCCATGCTCGAGACGCCGCCGGACAAGAAGCTGGGCGACTTTGCGCTGCCGTGCTTCCGGCTGTCGAAGTCGCTGCGCAAGCCGCCGCAGATGATCGCCAGCGCGCTGGCGGAGCAGGTGGCCTGCCGCGAGATCGACCATGTGGAGGTCGTCGGCGGCTACATGAACGTGTTCCTCAGCCGCGGCTGCCTGGCCTCGGGCATTGTGGAGGCTGTGCTGGCCAATCCGGGCCGCTGGGGCTCCAGCGACGTGGGCGCGGGCAAGACCGTCTGCCTGGACTATTCCTCCATCAACATCGCCAAGCGCTTCCACATCGGCCACCTGTCCACCACGATGATCGGCCACAGCCTCAAGCGCATCTACGACTTCAACGGCTATACCACCGTGGGCATCAATCACCTGGGCGACTGGGGCACCCAGTTCGGCAAGATGATCTGCGCCTACAAGAAGTGGGGCAACCGCGAGGAGGTCGAGGCCGGCGGCGTGCAGGCCATGGTCGATCTCTACGTCCGCTTCCACCCCGAGGCGGAGAAGGACCCGTCCCTGGAGGACGAGGGCCGCGCCTGGTTCAAGAAGATCGAGGACGGCGATCCCGAGGCGATGGAGATCTTCTCCTGGTTCAAGGAGGTCACGCTCAAGGACACCCAGCGCGTGTACGATCTGCTGGGCGTGAGCTTTGATTCCTACAATGGCGAGGCCTTCTACAACGACAAGATGGGCCCTGTGGTGCAGGAGCTGCGCGACAAGGGCCTGCTGGTGGAGAGCCAGGGCGCGCAGGTCGTCAACCTCGAGGAGTACGGCATGCCGCCGGCCCTCGTGCTGCGCAGCGACGGTGCGACGCTCTACATCACCCGCGACCTGGCCGCCGCGTTCTACCGCCACAACACCTATTACTTCGACAAGTGCCTCTACGTCGTCGCCTACCAGCAGAACCTGCACTTCAGGCA
>JBJEYK010000035.1:0-2151 GCA_051886775.1 Candidatus Ventricola sp.
GGAAGGTAGTATACAGGGTGGCTTCCTTGAGCTGCAGCTCCCCGCGGGTGATCTCCTGCACGTTCTTGCTGATGACGTAGCCGTAGCTGTCGGCCTGCGCCAGCTGCGCCAGGATGATCGTATCGGTGTACCCGCGAAGGATATCTGACGAATTGAGCATTTCATCACCTCCGACGGAAAGGATTATAGATCAAGATACCTCGCCTGTCAAGGTATTTCGCTAGATTTTATAAATAATTGTTCGAAAGCATCCTTTTGCATTGACGAAGCTGGCACTTTGACTATATAATGTCATCAACCAATCCATAAAGGAGGGAATTTCCTATGATGAAACGGACAATCACCTGCCTGCTGCTGGTTCTCGCGCTGCTCTGCGGTGTCGCGCAGGCTGAGGATGCTGTGCACTACACGCCGGGTGCGATCCGGCAGGCGCTCTTTGGCGAGGCGTTTGACAGCGGCAAGCTCGTCATGGCCGACCTTTCGCTCGACCTCGATCTGGCGCCCGAGCTGCTGTCGGGCGAGGATGCTGCCGTTGCCCAGGCTGCCCTGGAGGTGCTGCGCAGCGCGACGCTGAGCGTCGGCGCGGCCCAGCTTGAGGACGGCCTGCTGCTGACCCTCGCCGGCACCTACGCCGCCGACCCGGCACAGACCGTCAATGCGCAGGTCTTCCTGGGCGTGACCGCCGACGGGCTGTGGGTCGAGACCGACGTTCTTCCGGGCGAGCGCGTCACCATCCAGTGGGAGACCGTGCTCTCCATGCTCGGCGCGGATGAGGAGACCATCTCCCAGATCATGGCGCTGCGCGACGCGGACCTTGAGCAGATGGCTGCCGACCTGATGGCGGAGCTGGAGCCGATGCTCCAGCAGGCGATGGAGGTTGCCGCGCCGTACGGCCAGATTCTGGCGGACTTCGCTTCGAATCTGCCGATAACCACCCAGGAGGATGTCCCCTCTGACGGCTTCTACCCCGCTGCAAAGCAGGAGGTCTATATCGAGATCTCCCAGAAGGCGCTGGGCGAGCTGATCACCGCGCTGGCCAATCAGCTGGAGCAGGACGCCACGCTCACGCCGATCGTCGATGCGATCCTTGCCGAGCAGGAGGTCGCCGAGGGCGAGGAGCCGATGACCACCGCCGCCCTGTGCGAGGCGCTGCGCGCCGCCGCTTCGGAGATGACCGACGAGGAAAACCCCGCGCAGATTTACCTCGGCACAGATGAGAACGGCGATACGCTGTACTTCATCGTCTATGTGCCCACGGAGGGTGAGCTGCTCACCTTCGCCGCCGTCAACTCCGATCCCGCCGCCGAAGGTGAAAGCTGGATGATCGTGGCGACCGTGTCCGAGTCGGCCGAGGAAGACGCCGCATACTCCGGGCTCAGCCTCCAGTTCGTCTCCCTGACCGATCCGGAGGACGAAAACGTCTGCTCCTTCTCCGGCGCGCTCGATCTGTACGCCGATTCTGTCGCCCTGATGTCCATGTCGATGGAGGTCTCCAGCGTCGCCATCACCACGGCTGAGTCCCTGCCGGGCTACGCCACCAACGTTGGCATGAGCATGCACATCGAGGACGGCGAGGACAATGTGAACATGGTCACCACCGTCAAGGTTGAGAGCGGCATGACGGCGGACGGCGGCGAGTACCAGACCAGCACCGGCCGCACCGAGGTTTACGAGGGAGAGAGCTGCATCACCGAGGATGTGACCGTGGAGATGCGCGTCTTCCCGAGCGAATCCGGCCCGGTCGCCCAGTTCGTCGAGACGGTCTCCATGCCGGGCACCGGCGTGAACAGCATGACCTGCAAGATGGACATGTACACCACGTCGTATACTCCGGACGAGAACCTGTCTGTTCTTGCGATCGAGAGCGCTTCCGCCGAGGACATGGAGGGCCTGATGAACCGCCTGATGGCCAACGGCTCGTCCCTGCTGGAGACGCTGATGGCGCAGCTGCCTGCGGAGCTGCTTGAGAATGTGTCCGTGGACGCCACGGTCACGGTGACGGAATAAGCCTGTATACCGCCAGGGGCGTCGGAGCAATCCGGCGCTCCTTTTTCATGCGCGGAGGATGGATGGCCTGTCGAGGTGTTGTCAGGTAAAGGGGGCTATTACTTACTAAGCAGTTTTCAAACAGCGATGAACAGCATCTGCCAT
>JBJEYK010000036.1:0-10399 GCA_051886775.1 Candidatus Ventricola sp.
ATTTGCCGCGTCAAAGCTGAATACAACAAATCAATACTCCTAATTCCAACGAGCATGGTTTCCGTTACATTTGACGATGGATCAGTGAAATAATCAACCAGCGCAAAATATGCCTTTAATGTATCAGAAATATTGATGTACGGATGATTGATTTCTGGAATATCCGGATGCTGAGCTAACAATCTTTGATATTCCTTTTCAACATTCAAATCATGAAAAACCACACATATACCTTCTTTCCTTTTGTGTCTTTCAGTTCATTGTATCACCCAAAGTATTCCTGCATCAAGCTCTTTTTGAGCGTTTCCAGCTCTGCCAACTGCTGCTGTACTGCCAATTTTGATTTGTCGGCCTGTTCAGCTATTGTAACAAATATCTTCTGCGCGCCAATCGGTGGTAATACAAACCTTACCTTGGAAATGATACCCTGATTAATCTTGTAAGTACCATTTGTTGTTCGTGCAGCCGATTCGATTTGGTCACGCACACTTGGTTGCTTCCAAGCGTGATAGAGGTATGGTAAACAAATCCGTCTTTCATCAACTTGTGCAGCAATTACTGTATCTGGGAAAACTAAATCTGCGCGATCTTCAGTTGATATTACGCCTGCGCCTACAAGTGTTCGATTTCCATTTCCTCTACATATGTAGAACTCTGACGACGAAATACGCTTCTCGTTAGGTGGGAAGATGTCAAATGCTCCATCTTTCCACTGTTCTGGATCAAACCACCCCTGTGTAATTGCCGTCAATGTAAGCACCTTTTCATGATATGTCCCTTTTGTTGATGGAGACAAGCCATTGCGCATATTAAACATGACCGTTCCAGCTTCAATTAAGGGATAATCGCCATTCTCAAACATCTCGACAAATTGCGATTTAACCAGCTCATCCAAGTCCACCAGCATCTGCTTGCACAGCGCAATACCCTCGGACACCTTGTCCAGCGTGGCGGCAATGCGGCGCTGAGTGGGGAGGTCAGGGATAATAATATTTGCTTCTTTCAACCATTTGAAATGACGATTATACCCAGTGTTAGGAATCCTGATGGAAGACACAGCATAGAACAAATAACGACTATCAGTATCTTCTCGTATTCCTTTCAAGACTTTCACACCATCTGCACCAAGAAAGAAAGGCGTATCAACATACTTGACTATTCGCGTATGATCACCAAAAACAATCACAGGAACATCTGTAAACAAGCCATCTTCCTGATCTGTATACCCGGCAACAGCATTCTGCCCCTGATCAATGATTGGGTATTTTCCATTTCCAAGATACTCCGACGTTTGCAGCTTTGTTCCCTGCTTTGTCACATCGGCTAGTACGGAAGAAAATGAGGCCATCACACCATCCCCCTCAGTTCTTTGAGCACCTCACCGAGCTGCTTATACTGCTCATCCAGCTTGCCGAGCAGCTCACTCGTCGGCGGATACTCCACCGCCACATACTCGGTCTGCTTGTACTTGTTGATGGACAGGTCATAGCCGTTGTCCACGATTTCCTGCTTGGGCACGAGGAAGCTCTTGTCAGTGCGCTTGCGGTCATATTCAGAACACCCCCTGGCTCCCCCTCTGGGGGAGCTGTCGTTCAGCAGACCGTCCCCCTTGGCTCCCCCTCTGGGGGAGCTGTCAGCTCCGCTGACTGAGAGGGAGAGGGAACGGAACCTCTCGATAATATCAGGAATGTCGTTCTCCGCAACAGGACTGCGCTTGTCGTCCAGGCTGAAGCCGTCCGCCTGCATGTCGTAGAACCAAACCTTGTCCGTGCCGCCGTGCCCGGTTTTGGTGAAGATCAGCACGGCGGTGGAAACGCCCGCGTAGGGCTTGAACACGCCGGAGGGCATGGAGATGACCGCTTCCAGCCTGTTGTTTTCAATCAGCTCCGTGCGGATGGCCTTGTGCGCGGTGGACGAGCCGAAGAGCACGCCGTCAGGCACGATACAGGCGCAGCGCCCGCCGACCTTGAGCATCCTCAGGAACAGCGCTAGGAAGAGCAGCTCCGTCTTTTTCGTCTTGCAGAGCTTGAGCAGGTCGGTGCTCACGATGTCGTAATCCAGCGAGCCCTTGAACGGCGGATTCGCCAGAATCAGGGAATACATGTCCCGATCCGTATTCTGGTCGGAGAGGCTGTCGCGGTACTCGATGAAAGGGTTGTCCACGCCGTGGGTCATCATGTTCATCGCGCCGATGCGCAGCATGGTACGGTCCATGTCATAGCCGTGGAACATGTGGTTCATGTAGTGTTCCTTGTTGGCGCGGTTGAAGAAGACCTCCTGCTTGCGGTGCTCCTTCAGGTACTCGCTCGCCGCGACGAGGAAGCCGGATGTGCCGCAGGCAGGGTCGCAGATGATCTCGTCCGCCTTCGGCTCCATCATCTCCACCATCATCCGGATGATGTGGCGCGGCGTGCGGAACTGCCCGTTGACACCCGCCGTCGCCAGCTTGCCGAGCAGGTATTCGTACAGATCGCCGCGCGTATCCGTGGTCTGAAGCTGCGCCATTTGCGCGTATATGGCGTCCATTGCGGTGACGATCTTGTCGAGCATCAGCGGCGTGGGAATTTTAAAGATGGCGTCGTCCATGTATTTGGAATAGGCGCTTTCCCTGTTGCCGTGCAGCGTTTTGATGAACGGGAAAACCCACTCCTGCATGATGGCATACATCTTGCCGGCGGGGAAGTCGTGGAACACGCTCCATTTGAGCTGACTGCCGTCGATGACGCGCTCCCCGATTTTCACCTCTTTGGAGAACATGCTCTCATACGGCAGGCCGAGCATGGCGCTCTCCTTGGCGCGGGTGTTGTCGGCCTCATCGAGGTCGTGAATGAACATCAGATAGGTCATCTGCTCGATGACGTCGAGCGGATTGGTCAGACCGCCCGTCCAGAAGATTTCCCAAAGGCTGTCGATTTTGCTTTTCAGTTCGCCGGTAATCATCGCTGGTGCTCTCCTTTTTGTCAGGTTATTCGTTTTCTCTGTTCCAGACATAGGCGGTATATCGCCCGCCGCTCAGCTTGATAATCTCATGGTTTTGCAGCAGCTCCGCCAGCGTCCGCTGCACGGTGATCTGGCTGATATCCGGGCACTTTTCCATGATTTCGGCCTTGGTGATCTTTCCGAGTGAGCCGCGGATGATCTCCCGCACTCGGTCGGGCTTGGAAAGCCCACGGTTGGTCAGCAGCTCGACACGGGAAGAAAATTCCCGGTAGCTGGCGACGATGACACCGAGCATATACCGCACAAAGGGCAGCGGATCATTCGTCCCCTCATGCCAGCCGATGGAGCTGTCGTGCAGCGCTTCATAGTAGGTTTCCTTGCTGTCGGCAATCGCCTTTTCTACACTGATGTACTTGCCCACAATATACCCGCTGCGGTAGAGGAGCAACAACGTCAGCAGACGGCTCATGCGTCCATTGCCATCGCTGAACGGATGGATGCAGAGGAAGTCGAGGATGAACAGGGGAATGACCAGCAGCGGATCCATTTGCGGATCGCTCAGCGCGTCGTTCAGCGCCTGGCAAATCTGCTCGATCGCCTCCGGCGTCTGCCAGGCTTCCACCGGGACAAAGCGAACGAACCGCTCTCCTTCGCGTTCTTCAGCGATGACGTTGTCCGTCGCCTTGTATGCGCCGCCAACGTTCATGCCGGAAAACTTGTATAGATCCCGATGCAGCTGGAGAATCATGCCCGGGCGTGGCGGAATGAAGTCATGGCTTTCGTGAATCGTAGCCAGCACATCGCGGTAACCGGCGATTTCGCGCTCATTTCGCGTCCTGGGCATGGTTTTCGATTGCACGAGCTTTTTCAAACGATCATCGGAGGTATAGATGCCTTCAATCCGGTTGGAAGCCTCCGTGCTCTGGATTCGGGCGATGTCCAGCAGCTCCGACAGCGCATCCGGCTTTGCTTCAATATAAAGATTCTGCTGGCCTTTGTATTCATGGATCTGTGAGAGATAGCCGACGATCTCCGGGGACAGCAGACTTGAATAAACCGCTCTATAGTCAAAAGTACGCATCGTTACCTCCGGGCTTCAGGATAAGGTGGTTCTCTTATTCTATGATAACGCCAAGGCGCTCATTCGTCAATCAATTTGATCATTTTCTTGATAATGAGCAAATTGATTGACAGGATGAATTAGTAATCTTACCATCGCTCTCTTCATTCGGCTGAATTTGGGATGAAAAAGTAGTTCATCATTAAATATAGATTTGTTCCTGATTCTTTCCCCGCCCTATACTATAATATCCCTGCGGACTCCATCCACAGCCGCTTCTTTCCTGTTATCACCTCCGATAACGAAATGATAACCGGCGCGCAGGCAAGCTGCATGGCAAGGATAATGCAGAGAATCAGAGCCACTATATAGATCAGAACACACGGGAATTAAGCAAAACTAGTTAATATCAAAAGAGTGGGAATAACCCCAAAACGCACATCACCCGCCCGAAAACTCAGCGATTGCTGGATTTTCCGGGCGGGCGTTGCTATGTATGGATTCCGGTTAAGCCTTGTCCTCCTGCGTCGGTTCGCCGTCCGCGGCCTCAGCCTCGCCGAAGGTCTTGTCGGCGAGCAGCTCGCGCAGCCTGCGGTCCGGCGCGCTTTCGTCGGTGTCGGGCAGACACAGGTCGATGTGATCGCCCGGCTGCTCGAGCGCGACGACCTTGGTGTGGTTTGTCTCGTTCATCAGGGCAAAGCGCTGCGCCACGTCGCCGCGCCCCTGGAAGTGCATGGGGATCAGGATGCGGGGCTTGACGGTCATCACGAAGTAGCCCGCTCCGGCGTCGTACATGCTGCCCTGGCGCGGATCGACCGGGAAGAACGCCACGTCGATGGTTTCCTGTGGGATGGGGGCTACGCAGTCGTAGAACGCGCGCTCGGCGGTCTCAATTTCGCCGATGGAGGACTCGTCGCGCCAGTGCCACAGGTTCAGGTCGCCCGCGTGGAACAACGTGATGCCCGCGTATTCCACCAGAAAGGAGACGCCCTCATCGGTCGAGCCGAACGCGTGCACGTTCACCGCGCCGAAGCCGCGCTCCTCACCCGGCTTCATGCGCACGCCGCGGTGGGGCTGCGGCACGTCAAAGCCCAGGACATACACGGCGTCCTCGCCGCACAGGGCGTAAATCGATTCGCTGAAATGATCGTCGTGACGGTGGCTGACGAAGACATAGCGCTTTGTGTACGCGCGCAGCGCGTCCCTGTCCGGCAGCACGCGCCTGTCCGGGCCGTGCTCGCTTGCGTCGAACAGAAAGCAGGTTTCGCCGATTGATACCAGGAAGCCGCTGCCTCCCAGGTATTCAACAGCAATGTCCTTCATAGGGCTGATCGCGCTCCTTTCTCGGTATCACATCCAATCGGATACTGGAGGTCACCTCCATTTTACCCTATTTTTACCACTTGTCAATCATTTTCTCCCGATTTACACCACGAGCGCACCCTTTTCAGGATATTCCCGCTCCATTTCGGGAAATACTCACCACTTTTCGTCGAATTCTGTCGATGGGCGCCGCGCGATGCCCGAGGCGGTGAGGGCGACGGCCCGCGTGGCGACCTCGCGCACAAGGCATGCGTCGTGCGACACGGCGAGGATGCAGCCCGGGTAGTCGGCAAAAAGCCTTCGCACCACCGGCGCGGACAGGGGGGAGAGGTTGCGCGTGGGCTCGTCCAGCAGCAGCACGTTCGCGCCGGACATCGCCATACACAGAAACATCAGCTTGGCCCTCTGCCCGCCGGAGAGGCCGCGGCAGGGGTGGCGCATCTCCTCGGCGGTGAACTTCATGGAGCCAAGCGCCACGCCGATGCGCACGCTTTCCTCCTTGCCGCCGTCCCTTGTCAGCTGCTCGATGGGCGTTTTGTCCATGTCCAGCAGGTCGCAGGGATCCTGCGGCATCCAGAACACGCGCAGGTCGGGGCGGCCCTGCAGCGCGTCCCGCGCGGCGCGCAGCAGCGTGGACTTGCCCACGCCGTTGCGCCCGGTGATGACCACCTTCTCCCCTGCCAGCACGCACAGGCGTACGTCCCGGCACAGCAGGCGATCGCCCGCGCGCAGCTCCGGCAGGCTCAGGTCGAGCACGACCTTGCCCGGCGGCAGCGCGTCGCAGTCCAGCCGGGCGAAGATGGCCTCCTCCTGCTCGGGCAGGGGTGTCATCTCCGCCGCCTCGCGCTCGAAGCGCCTGCCCATGGCCAGCACCGTGTGCATCTTTTTCTTCAGCAGCCGCGCCGTGCCCGGATCGCGGCGGGAGACGGCGTCCTGCGCGTGTTCCACACTTTGCCGGATCTGCTCGTAGCGGCGCAGCCTTTTGTCGTGCTCCTCGCGCTCCTTGCGGGCGAGCTGCGTCTGGTGGGCAAACAGGTTGGCGCGCTGCTGCACGAAGGCGTCGTAGCCCTGGCGGCTCAGGCTGGCGCGGACGGTCTGCCGCCGGTGCAGCCGCTCCAGCAGCAGCACGCCCGTCGCCGCGCGGCGCAACAGCGTCTCGTCGTGCGAGATAAAGAGGACAGTCTGCCTGCACGCGCACAGGAACGCCTCCAGATCGCGCACGGTCTCCCCGTCCAGGTCGTTGCTCGGCTCGTCCAGCAGCAGCAGCTCCGGATCGGAAAGCAGCAGGCGCGCCAGCTGGAGCTTGACCCGCTCCCCGCCGGAGAAGGTGCAAAGCGGCTGGTCGCTGTAAAAGATGTCCGCCGGCAGGCGCAGCCGCGCGCAGAGCGCGCCCAGCTCGCGCGGGGTCCGGTCGAAAAAGCGCTCCTCCCCGGCAAAGTAGGCGTAGGCGGTCTTCTCCCGATCCTGCGCGGGCAGCTCCTGCGGGAGCAGGCCGGCGCGCCCATCCAGGTGAATCTGCCCGGTGACCTGCGCGTAGGCGTCGATGGATGGGTCGCCGGCGATGGCGCGCAGCAGGGTGGATTTTCCGTTGCCCTCCTCGCCGATGAGCGCGATGCGCTCGCCGGGCTGCACGGTGAAGGAAAGCGCCTCCACCAGCGGGGCGAGATCCTTTTTGTGAACGATGGTCAGATGGCGAATGGTCAGCATAGTCCTCCTGTTGATGCAAACAAAAGCGCCCCGGGCGGCGGCCCGGGGCGGAATGCGACGCAAAGCAGACCCTGCCGATAGCAGCGGCAGAGCACATGCGCGCGATTTCGCTTCGGGCACAGCAAAGCAGCCGCCTTGAAAAGGGCAGCCGGGGCTGGTACCGGAGACGGAATCAGTTGCGCATGGCCGAACGTTCACCTCGCTGTGATGTGCTGCGCACAGCATAGCACGGCGGCGCCCGCCTGTCAAGCATGGGAATAAATCGGGCGTCAGAGGTTGACATTCCCGGGCATCGGTCGTATAATACCTCATACTGTTAGCAAACAGCCGCCGCAGGACGATGGCCCTGCGGTGCTCACAGCCCATCTATCCATCCAAAGGAGAGTACCCATGGATCCCTATCAAGTGATGGCGCAGGAGCTGTTTACCGCCATGGAGCGCGGCACAAGGCACCTGCATCACCTCGAAGCGAATGCGTCCATGCGCGGCGAGATGGCGGTCATGCGCCTGCTGGAGCAGGAGCAAAGCGCGCTGACGGCGGGCGACATCAGCCGCCTGCTGGAGATGACCACCTCGCGCATCGCGGCCGTGCTGGGCGCGCTGGAAAAAAAGGGCCTGATCGTGCGCCGCGCGGATCAGACCGACAGGCGGCGCGTGCTCGTCACGCTGACCGACGGCGGCAGGGCGCTTTGCCAGATGAAGCGGGAGCGCCTGCTTCGCCGGATGGCGCGGTTCCTTTCCGGGCTGGGCGAGGAGGACGCCGCGCACTTTGTCCGGCTGATGAAGCGCGCGCAGGAGCTGATCCCGCCCATCTGCCGCGAGGATGACGAAGGAGGAACGCTATGAATCAAAAACTCAGGCTTGGCAAAAGGCTCTTTGGCTATGTCGGGCCGTATCGGCGCGAGGCGCTGCTCTCGCCCCTGTGCACGGCGCTGTGCGTGGTGCTGGAGATCTTTATCCCCTATCTGACGGCCTCGATCATCGACCGGGGCATCGCCGTGGGCGACATGGGGCACGTCGCGCGCGTGGGGCTGCTCATGGCGGCGATGGCTGTGCTGGCGATGTTCTTCGGCGTGCGCGCCAGCCGGTACAGCGCCCGCGCGAGCACGGGCTTTGCCTGCAACCTGCGCGAGGCGATGTATGAAAACATCCAGTCGTTCTCGTTTTCCAGCATCGACAAGTTCTCCACCGCCGGCCTGGTCACGCGGCTGACGACCGACGTCACCCACATCCAGAACGCGTTTCAGATGATCCTGATGGTCTGCGCGCGCGCGCCGATGACGCTGATCGTCGCGCTGGTGATGGCGCTGTCGATCAACGCGCGGCTGTCGATGGTGTTCCTGGCGGTGATGGCGGTGCTGATTGTGCTGATCGTCATCCTCATCCCGATGGCGATGCGCTACTTCAGGCAGATGTTCAAAAAGTATGACATCGTCAACGGCGCGGTCAAGGAGGATGTGGACGCCATCCGTGTGGTGAAGTCGTTCGTGCGCGAGGCGCATGAGAGCGAGAAGTTCAAGCGGGCGGCGGGCGAGCTGTACGACAACTCCGTGGCCGCCGAGCGCATCATCTCGCTGAACGCGCCGGTGATGATGGGCTGCGTGTACACCTGCATCCTGCTCATCAGCTGGTTCGGTGCGAAGATGATCGTCACCGGCACCGGGCTGACCACCGGCGAGCTGACGAGCCTGCTTTCCTATGTGATGAACATCCTGATGAGCCTGATGATGATCTCGATGGTCTTCGTGATGGTCACCCAGTCGATGGCGGCGGCGCAGCGCATCGAGGAGGTGCTCTGCGAGCGCACCGACATCGCCTCTCCCGAGGATGCCGTGACCGCGGTCGCGGACGGCTCCATCGACTTCGACCACGTCTTCTTCTCCTATCATCACAGCGGGGAGCACAGCGGCAAGAGCGTGCTCTCGGACATCGATCTGCACATCCGCTCCGGCGAGACCATCGGCGTGATCGGCGGCACAGGCTCCTCCAAGTCCAGCCTGGTCAACCTGATCTCCCGCCTGTACGACGTGGACAGCGGCTGCGTGCGCGTGGGCGGCGTGGACGTGCGCCGCTACGACCTGGACACGCTGCGCGGCGAGGTGTCCGTCGTGCTGCAGAAGAACGTGCTCTTTTCCGGCACGATCCTGGAAAACCTGCGCTGGGGCGATCCCGACGCTACGGAGGAGCAGTGCCGCGAGGCCTGCCGCCTGGCCTGCGCGGACGAGTTCATCGAGCGCATGAGCGAGGGCTACAACACCCGCATCGAGCGCGGCGGCGCGAACGTCTCCGGCGGGCAGAAGCAGCGCCTGTGCATCGCGCGCGCCCTGCTGCGCCGCCCGAAGGTGCTGATCCTGGACGACTCCACCAGCGCTGTGGACACCGCGACAGACGCGAAGATCCGCGCCGCCCTGCGCACGCACATCCCCGGTACCACGCGCATCATCATCGCCCAGCGCATCGCCTCGGTGGAGGATGCCGACCGCGTGCTGGTGCTCGACGAGGGGCGCGTGGTGGCGTTCGACACGCCGGAGCAGCTCCTCAAGACCTGCGAAATCTATCAGGAGGTCGCCCGCAGCCAGACCGGCAGCGGCGACTTCGACGAGGCCGCCCAGCGCGACGCGGCGCAGCACAAGGGAGGTGAGCGCGCATGATGAAGGGACCTCATGGCCCGCACGGCAGGCGCGGCCCCGGCGCCAAGAACCCCGGCAGGACGATGAAGCGGATCCTCCACGAGGTGATGAGCCGCTACGCCCTGCACTACGTCGTGGTGCTGCTGTGCATCGTGATCAGCTCCGTGGCCACCGTGCGCGGCACGCTCTTCACGCAGTCGCTGATCGACGACTACATCCTGCCCATGACGGGGCAGGCAAACCCCGACTTCACGCCGCTTGCGCACGCCATCCTGGGCGTGGCGGCGATGTACGCGCTGGGCGCGTTTTGCTCCTGGCTGCAGAACTACCTGATGATCTTCGTCACCCAGGGCACGCTGCGCAACCTGCGCGTGCGCCTGTTTGAGAAGATGCAGCACCTGAGCGTGCGCTACTTCGACACGCATGCCCACGGCGACGTGATGAGCGTCTACACCAACGACATCGACACCATGCGCCAGATGATCTCCCAGTCGCTGACGCAGCTTATCTCCAGCGTGGTGATGATCATCAGCGTGCTGACCTCGATGATCCTGCTCAACGTGCCGCTGACGCTGATCACCCTGATGATGGTCGCGCTGATGCTGCGCGTGTCCATGGGCCGCATGAAGCAGTCCGGCGGCTTCTTCGTGCGCCAGCAGCAGGATCTGGGCAGGGTCAACGGCTATATCGAGGAGATGATGGACGGCCAGAAGGTCGTCAAGGTCTTCTGCCACGAGGA
>JBJEYK010000037.1:0-2139 GCA_051886775.1 Candidatus Ventricola sp.
CGCCGCCGCGCGGGAGCAGCCCATGAGCATGCCGCCCAGGATCGTCGCGCCGGAGCGGCTCGTGCCCGGCACCAGCGCCAGCACCTGGAACAGGCCGATCAGCAGCGCCATGCGCATGTCGATCAGCTCCACGCTCTGCACGTGCGCCCGGCGGTGCGCGGGCCTCGTGCGCTCGATGACGATGAACGCCACGCCGTAAAGCACCAGCATCGCCGCGACAACGGGCGCGTTATACAGGTGCGCGTCCATCCAGTCATCCAGCGGGATGCCCACCAGCGCGCTCGGCAGAATCGCCACCAGCACCTTTGCCCACAGCCAGACGGTGTCCAGCTTCAGGAAACGGGTCAGCCCCTTCCCCTGCCCGCCGCGCCGGAACGGCCACAGCTTGGGAAAATACAGCACCACGACCGCCAGAATGGCGCCCAGCTGGATGACGACGTTGAACATCTCCTTGAACGCGTCGCTCATCTGCAGATGCACAAACTCGTCCAGCAGGATCATATGCCCGGTCGAGCTGATGGGCAGCCATTCGGTCACGCCCTCGACGATGCCAAAGAGCACCGCCTTGAGCGTCTCCGCCCACAAATTGATGGAAAGCAGTTCCATTCTCTTCCTCCTTCACAGCCCTCAGAATTCAAATTCATCCGCACCGCGCACCGAAAGACGCGCAGGACGCACGGCCTGCGGCGCCTGCCGCGTGTTTTCGCGCTCCAGGATGGCCTGTGCAGCGTCGGCGCTTTGACGCATGCGCCGCATCAGCTGCTGCAGCGGAGCCAGCGCGGTCAGCTCCCGCGCGAGAATATCCGCCATCTGATGCGTATGCAGCGCCGCCCATTCCGCCTGTGTGCCGCTGTGCTCCAGGCCGAAGCCCTTGCGCACATACAGCGCGCGAAGATCCTCCGGCACATCGTCCGGCACGGTAATGCGGCGGTAGGCCTCGCCGTACATTTCATAGCCCGCACCAGCCGAGCACAGCGCCCGGCGCACATCATCCGGCTGGCGGCGAATGTGCAGGCGCAGCGCGTCCATGAGCGGCTTATCCGCCGCATAGCAGCCGCAGCCCCACGACAGCCAGTCCGGCCCAAAGCCCCAGTACAGCCCAAACCCCTCGCTCCGGCTCTCGCCCGGATAGCGCCAGCCCAGCCACACATGGTCCCGGAACGGCGACTTGTCCCGCGAGAAGCGCGTGTCCCGCCGAATGCGCGACATCGTGCGGCCGGGGCGCGTATCCAGCCCGGGATCGATCATCTGCACCACCGGCATCATCTCCTCGCACAGCGCGCGCAGCGGGGCCTTGACCTGCTCCTCGTAGCGCTGGCGGTTGGCCTCGTAAAATGCCGGGGTATTGTTCAATTGGATGTCAGTCAGAAAGTGAATCGCATCCTCCGAAAATCCAGTAAACACGCCGCTTCCTCCTTGCCGCGCTCCATTATAGCATGCGCCTGGGAATCCATCAACCCATATCGTGCGTCCGAAGCTTCCCCGCCTATCCTTTCGATCGCAAAGGAACAGCCCTGCCAAATGTCCGACCGCTTTTGTGCACCATCATCCAGCGTTCTGCTCAAACAAATGCGCCTTTGCAGTACATACAGGCGCGAAATTCTGCCCTTGATCCCCTCTTAGGCACGGAGCATAGAAAAGAAGCTGTCAGGTTTTGAGCCTGACAGCCCCGGCAGCGCAGTCGATTATTTCAGCTTTACAGCAGTTCCGTACATCTGAAGATAGAAAAAAGCAAAGCCATTGGTATCCATGTCAATGTCCTGTCACATGCAGATCACCGCGTCCGCTCCCACCATCTCGGCTCTCTTTTTGAGCTCTTCTGTTGCAATAAAGAAGGCAGCTTCAAAATCACTTTGCCCGACAGACCATTCTCCATACAGGAAGCCCCAGTCGGTTTTATCCTGGGACATTGCGCCCCGGTTTTTTATTGCCTGAATTTCACCAATATACTTCTTCTTAAGGTTGCTCAAGGCGCTCCCAAACAATCCTTTATTGGAAACCTGAAAATAAACCGGCCCCAATATTTCATAATCCTGATGTAAATCACCAGTTGTAACAATCACTTTGCTCATTGTAACCTCTCCTTCTCATGGCTTCATTGAATGCGTAACACGAGATTTCTGACGTACCATTCACTTC
>JBJEYK010000038.1:0-2138 GCA_051886775.1 Candidatus Ventricola sp.
ATGGGGGTGTACTGGTTTCGACGGGATCGTGGGCGGTCGGGTAAGCGAGCCGTGTCCCCGGGGCACGTAAAAACCGGGAAATTAAAAATGAACTGACAATAACGATTATTGCCTCGCGGCCTGATTAGGCTGCGCGTCGGCCCGGAGTTCCCGCTGCCCCGGTTCCCGGCGTCAATTTAGCGGGCCATGACCATGCCTAAGCTTTGCCGCATGGCCACATCATGAAGCTACCAAGTCCTTAAGCCCGGCTGTGGGCGTCTGGATGCGGGAAATTGAAATCGCAGCCTGCGCTCGGAGAAAGCCCGGCAGTCGCTTTTTCGGACAGGGGTTCGATTCCCCTCACCTCCACCAAACCTCAACAACCGTTGAGGTTTTTTGCTATACCAAAGTCTATTGACCCAATATAATAGGGAATCGAACCTGGCCCGGGAGTGAATGACAGCCCGGTGGGCTGTCAGAGCCGGGCTGACCGAGCGGCGCCCGGGCGCGAGAGGAGATTCCCCTCACCTCCACCAAATTTAACAAATCCATCGGTGATATGTTGTGCATATTGCCGGTGGATTTGCCCGTTTTGGGCGATTGCTGAAGACCTGCTCTGCCACCGAGAGCGCATCGCTCAAAATAGCGTGGGGGACGCACAGGACAAAAGACGGCAAAAGAAGGAGCTGCCTCTCATGCCCTGCTTTGGCCGTTTTGAGACAGCGCCTTCCTATGATGACGTCGGGCAAATGCCGCCGCCGCTCAATCGCCTCATGCGCCCGTGATGGCGCTGATGGCCGCGTCCAGCGCGGCAACGGAGCGGATGGACTGCTGTCGCACCAGCAGCTGCCGCCGAACCTGCGGCGGCGCGTGCTCAAAGAGCTGCCTGGCGTTGGAATTGCTCTCCAGCAGCGCGTAAAGATTGGGATACAGGTTCATCGTGAGGCCACCTCCTGGGGCTATCCTGCGCACAAATCGCCCGCCTTATGCTTGACGCTGCTTTGGGCGCAGGGCTATAATAGATCCCGTATGACTATGCGAAATCGCGGACAAAGGAGAAGCGCAGGATGACGGCAATGCAGGCGGCGCGGCAGACGCTCTCGGAGGTCTTTGGCTACGCGGCGTTCCGCGCCGGGCAGGAGGAGGTCGTCTCGGCGATCCTCTCCGGGCGCGACGTGATGGCCGTCATGCCCACGGGCGCGGGCAAGTCGCTGTGCTATCAGATTCCCGCGCTGGTGCTGCCGGGGATCACCATCGTTGTTTCGCCGCTGATTTCGCTGATGCGCGATCAGGTCGGCGCGCTGCTGCAAAGCGGCGTGCGCGCGGCCTATCTCAATTCGTCGCTGACGCCCCGGCAGCATGCGCTGGCGCTTGCCAACGCGCGCAAGGGCGTGTACCGGATCATCTATGTCGCGCCGGAGCGCCTGCTGACGGAGAGCTTCCTGGCCTTTGCCATCGAAGCGCCCATCGCGCAGGTCGTCGTGGACGAGGCACACTGCGTCAGCCAGTGGGGGCAGGACTTCCGCCCGGGCTATCTGGATATTGCGCCGTTCATCGCGCGCCTGCCCAGGCGGCCCCGGCTGAGCGCCTTCACCGCTACGGCTACGCAATCCGTCCGGCAGGACATTGTGCGCCTGCTGGCGCTTGGCGATCCGTTTACGATCATCACCGGCTTCGACAGGCCCAATCTCTTCTTTGAGGTGCGCCGCGAGGGCGACCGCAACGCGCGCCTGCTGCGCTTCCTCGGCGAGCACAGGGGGCAGAGCGGCATCGTCTACTGCGGCACGCGCAAGGGCGTGGAGGAGGTCGCGCGGATGCTGCGGCAAAACGGCGTGGACGCCGTCGGCTACCACGCGGGCATGCCCGACGAGGAGCGCCGCCGCGCGCAGGAGGATTTTGTCGCCGACATCGCCCCCGTCATCGTGGCGACCAACGCCTTCGGCATGGGCATTGACAAGTCGAACGTCTCCTTCGTCGTTCACTACAACATGCCCAAGGATCTGGAGAGCTACTATCAGGAGGCGGGCCGCGCCGGGCGCGACGGCGAGGATGCGGTCTGCTGCCTGCTCTATCAGCCGTCGGACGTGCGGCTGAATACCTTTCTGATCGATCACGCGCAGGAAAACAGCCAGCTTGACGAGGAGACGAAGCGCGTCGTC
>JBJEYK010000039.1:0-10331 GCA_051886775.1 Candidatus Ventricola sp.
CTTCCCGGATCTGCAGGCGGGCAACATCGGCTACAAGCTGGTGCAGCGCCTGGGCAACGCCAAGGCCGTCGGCCCGATCATCCAGGGCCTGGCCAAGCCGGTCAACGACCTGTCCCGCGGCTGCTCCGTGACGGATATCGTCGATGTCGTAGCCATCGCCGCGTGCGTCGCGCAGGCGCAGGCGTAAGCCCGATTTACAGCAAGAAATACAATTCGGAGGAAGAACCCATGAAGATTCTGGTTATCAACGCCGGCTCCTCTTCCCTCAAGTTCCAGCTGATCGACATGGCGGACGAGTCCGTCAAGGCGAAGGGCCTGGTTGAGCGCATCGGCATCGAGGGCACCCACTTCAAGCAGACCGTCGGCGACAAGGTGATCGAGTTCACCCGCAACATGGCCGACCACACCGAGGCCATCGAGGCCGTCCTCGCCGCGCTGACCGACAAGGAGAACGGCGCCATCGCCTCCCTGGACGAGATCGGCGCCTGCGGCCACCGCGTGCTCCACGGCGGCGAGACGTTCAAGGCGTCCGCCCTGGTCACCGAGGAGAGCATGAAGGCCATCGAGGATCTCATCCCGCTCGGCCCGCTGCATCAGCGCCCGAACATCGCGGGCATCAAGGCCTGCCAGGCGGTCATGCCGGGCAAGCCCAACGTCGCCGTGTTCGACACCGCGTTCCACCAGACCATGCCGCCCAAGGCGTTCCTCTACGCCGTGCCGTATGAGTACTACAAGACCCTTAAGGTGCGCCGCTACGGCTTCCACGGCACCAGCCACCGCTTCATCGCCGGCGAGACCCCGAAGTACCTGGGCAAGAAGCCGGAGGACTGCAAGTTCATCATCTGCCACCTGGGCAATGGCTCCTCGCTCAGCGCCATCGTCGGCGGCAAGGTCGTGGACACCTCCATGGGCCTCACCCCGCTGGAGGGCATCGTGATGGGCACCCGCTCCGGCGACGTGGATCCCGCCGTGCTGGAGTACATCATGGACAATACCGGCATGGACATCCATGAGATGCTCAACACCCTGAACAAGAAGTCCGGCTTCGCCGGCCTGTCCGTCTCCTCCGACATGCGCGACGTCAAGGCCGCCGCAGCCGCGGGCGACCAGCAGGCGCAGACCGCCGTGGACATCTGGGTGTATCGCCTGCAGAAGTACATCGGCGCGTACATGGCCGCCATCCAGGGCGCGGACGCCATCGTCTTCACCGCCGGCATCGGCGAGAACGACACCGAGGCCTGCGCCGACGTCATCAAGGGCTTCGAGTGGATGGGCATCAAGATCGATCCCGCCAAGAACAAGCGCGGCGTGGTCGGCGTCATCAGCACCGACGATTCCACCGTCAAGGTGCTGCGCATCCCCACCAACGAGGAGCTGCCCATCGCGCGCGATACGCTGGAAATCGTCTCCAAGCTGTGATTTCCGCCGGCGAATGGCAGGAATTGTCTGCTATTCGCCGGATTGACGCTTGACAACGCGGCGCAATCTGCGTATAATATGGAACGGTCAACTTTGAGGTGAAATGATGAAGCTGGATATCACCAGGGGCATTCAGAGAAAGGGCGTCGACGTCCCGTTTGATCTCGTGGATGCCTGGGGCGAGGATCATTGGAGCGGCGATACCATCGTGTTCGTCCGCCCGGTTTCCTTTTCCGGCACCTACCTGCTCGCCGATGAGACCGTCCTCGTGCGCGGCGTTGCCCGCGCCGTGATCCAGTCCCCCTGCGCCCGGTGCCTCAAGCCGACGCTGACGCCGGTAGAGGCCGAGATCGACGAGGCCTTTGTCCGGGATAAGGGCCAGGAGCGTGAGGCGGACGACGATCAATACATGTACTCGGGTCATGTGCTTGAGCTGGACGAGGCAGTGCGCACTGCGCTGCTGCTCGAGCTGCCCTCCCGCATCCTCTGCAAGGCGGATTGCCGCGGGCTGTGCGCCCAGTGCGGGCAGGATCTGAACGTCCAAGCGTGTTCGTGCCAGAAGGATCTGATCCACAGAAATCCTTTTTCGGCATTAGCATCTTTGCTGAATGAGGATGAGGAGGTGTAAACAATGGCTTGTCCGAAGGGAAAAATCTCGAAGTCCCGCGGCCGTATGCGCCGCGCGAACTGGAAGCTGTCCGCGCCTGGCATCGTCAAGTGCCCGCGCTGCCAGCAGATGAAGCTTGCCCACCGTGTCTGCAAGCACTGCGGCTACTATGATGGCAAGCAGGTCATCAACGTGGAAGCTGAGACCGCTTCCGCGAACTGATTCAGTTCAGTTTCGCCCGACTGTCATGTGCAGTCGGGCGTTTCTTTTTTTCTGCCGGAGGCTTGACAGTTCTTTCCGGCGGGTATATAATCAATGAGGTTTATAAAGTAAATTGAAAAAGGAGGGAGAGCATGGGCGACGGGCTTCCCCCGATCGACAGCCGGCGCGCCGAGCACATGGACAGCCTGCGCCAGGCGCTGACGAGCGCACGCCGGGCGACGCGCGCGCAGCTGGCCAGGGCCACGGGGCTGAGCGCAATGACCGTGGGCAAGCTGCTCGGGGAGATGGAGCTGCGCGGCGAGGTGAGCCAGGACGGGTTTTCCCGCGCGCTGAGCGGCAGGCCGTCCATTGTGGCCAGCTATTGCGGCGACTATGCGCACTTCGCGACGGTCAGCGTCGAGCAGCAGGAGGGACAGAGCGCCTTCGTGATGAGCGTGTTCAATCTCTTTGGCGAGCGGGTGTACAGCGAGCAGATGCGCCTTGGCGAGGTGCGCGAGGACAGCTTTGACCCGTTCTTCGCGCGGGCGAGGGACGCGGGCCTTCGGCTGCGGCTGGCGGTCTTTGCGCTGCCGGGCGAGGCCGAGGGCGATTGCCTGTTCATCAGCGACTTTGAGGCGCTGCTCTACGGGCGCTTCCTGCCGCGCATCCGGGAGCGCTTTGGTGTGGAGACGCTCTTCGAAAACGACGTGAACATGGCTGTGCTGGGGCATGCCATGGCGGAGGGCGCGCAGAAGGTGTGCGCGGGCGCGTATTTCCCGCGCAGGTACTGCCCGGGCGCGGGCGCGGTGATTGACGGACGCATTCTGCACGGGCAACGGCACTTTGCCGGGGAGATCGCCTTTCTGCAGGAGGGAGCGCCCTGGGCGCAGCTGGATTACGGCGACGCGCAGCGCGCGGCGGAGGCGATTGAGCCGCTGGTGGCGGCGTACGCCTGCATCCTCGCGCCGCAGACGATGGTGCTCTACGGCGACTTCCTGACGCCGGAGCTGATGGAGCAAATCCGCGTGCGCCTGCGCAAACGCCTGCAGGGGCAATTTGAAATGAAGCTGGACGCCAGGAGCCGGATGACTCCGGACATGGAGCGCGGCGCGCGGCGCATGGGGCTGGACCGCATGCGCGCGCTGCTGGGTGAGGAAGACAACAGAAGGGGAGAGACAGACCCATGATTTCCACGACACTATTGGTGATCATCTATGTGTCCTTCATCAGCCTGGGCCTGCCCGACTCGATGCTGGGCAGCGCCTGGCCGCTGATGAGCGGCGACCTGGCCGCGCCGCTGTGGGGCGCGGGGCTGGTGCAGATGGTCGTGTCCTTCGGGACGATCGTTTCCAGCCTGAACAGCGCGCGGCTGATCCGGCGCTTTGGCACGGGCAGGCTGACGGCGATGTCCGTCGCGCTGACGGCGCTGGCGCTGCTGGGCTTTTCGCTTACGCCCGGCTACGCGTGGCTGGTGCTGCTGGCCGTGCCGCTGGGGCTGGGCGCGGGCGCGGTGGACGCCGCGCTGAACAACTACGTCGCCCTGCACTGTCAGGCGCGGCACATGAGCTGGCTGCACTGCTTCTGGGGCGTGGGCACGATCATCGGGCCGGTGATCCTCTCTGCGCTGCTCACGCGCACGGGCGGCAGCTGGCGCGGCGGCTACGCGGTGGTGGGCCTTCTGCAGGCGGCGCTGAGCGCGGTGCTCTTTGCCACGCTGGCGCTCTGGCGGCGCGGCGGCGCGCAGGAGGAGGAGCGCAGCGCGCGGGTGCTGTCCATCCCGCAGGTGCTCTCGCTGCCGGGGGCAAAGGCCGGGCTGGCGACGTTCCTGTGCTACTGCGCGCTGGAATCCACGCTGATCCTCTGGGCGCCGACCTTCATGGTCGAGGCGCGCGGGATCAGCAAGACGCAGGCGGTGTCCTACGGGGCGCTGGTGTGCGTGGGCATCACGGTCGGGCGCGCCATCTCCGGCTTCATGACGATGCGCTTTCGCCCGCGGCAGATGGTGGTCATCGGACAGGCGGTGCTACTGGCGGGCGGCGTGCTGCTGCTGATGCCCAGCAATGCCGTGATGCTCGCGGGCGTGGTGGTGTGCGGCCTGGGCTGCGCGCCGATCTACCCGAACATCATCCAGGACACGCCGGTCAACTACGGCGCGGAGAACTCGCAGGCGGCGGTTGGCGTGCAGATGGCGGCGGCGTACCTCGGCTCCACATTTGCGCCGACGCTCTTTGGCGCGCTGGCCAGCCGCGTGGGCTACGGCGTGCTGCCGGGCTTTGCGCTGGTGGTTACGGCGGTGATGGCGGCGCTGTTCGCCGTGCAGAAGCGGCAGATCGGGCGCAGGAACCGGCCATAAAACACGGAATGCGTGCTGTTTCCGGCGCGCATTCTATGCTATAATGGCTGAAAGGAGCTGCCCGTTTGCAGGGCATGGGAGGAGGAGCGGAAATGCTGGATCGTTTCTTTAAGCTCTGCGAGCGCGGGACGGATGTGCGCACGGAATTCACTGCCGGACTGACGGCCTTTTTCTCCATGGTGTACATCCTGATGGTCAACGCCGAGATGTTCTCCAATCCGCTGGGCGACGGCAGCAACCCGCTGGGCGTGTCCTATGCGTCGGTGTACATCGCTACGGCGCTGACCGCTGTGGCGGGCACACTGCTGGTGGGCCTGCTGGCGAACATGCCGCTGGCCATGGCGGTGGGCATGGGGCTGAATGCGTTCTTCGTGTATACGCTGTGCATCGGCATGGGCTTTACCTATGCCAACGCGCTGGTCTTCGTGCTGATCGACGGTGTGATCTTCATCGTGCTGACGGTGACGGGGCTGCGCAAGCGCATCTTTGAATCGATTCCCACGCAGGTGCGCACGGCGATTTCGGCGGGCATCGGCCTGTTCATCGCGTTTCTGGGCTTGCAGAACGCGGGCATCGTCGTGGCCGACGGCGCGACCTGCGTGACGCTGGCGTCGTTCAACCTGCTGCGGGTGAGCTGGGGCCAGCTGATGCCGCTGGTGGTGACGATCGCCGGGTTCCTGGTGATTGCGGCGCTCTCGCGCAGGGGCGTGCGGGGCGCGGTGTTCTGGGGGCTGCTGGGCGCGACGGCGCTGTACTATCTGCTGGGGCTGACGGTGCCGGGCTTCTATGCGGGGCTGCATGTGGTGACGGTCAGCCCGGCGCAGGGCTTTGCGGAGTTTGCGCAGCAGGGCTTCCTGCGCGTTGTGCGCGAGGGGTTTGACTTTTCGGCCTATATCGCCGCGCACGGCAGCCTGGGCTTCGCGCTGACGCTGATCACCTCTGCGCTGGCGCTGTGCATGGTGGACATGTTCGATACGCTGGGCACGCTCTACGCCGCCTGCGAACGGGGCGGCATGGTCGACAGCAACAGCCAGATCCCCGGCATGGACAGGGCGATGCTCTCCGACGCGATCGCCACGGTGCTCGGCGCGCTGTGCGGCGTGTCGACGGTGACGACGTTCGCGGAGTCCACCGCGGGCGTGATCGAGGGCGGCAGGACGGGCCTGATGTCCGTGTTCACGGCGGCGCTGTTCCTGCTGGCGATGCTGCTCAGCCCGCTGGCGCAGATGGTGCCCACCTGCGCGACGGCTGCGGTGCTGATCTATGTGGGCGTGCTGATGATGACCTCTGTGGGGGCGATCGACTGGTCGCGGACGGAGCAGGCGGTGCCCGCATTCCTGACCATGACGATCATGCCCTTCACCTGCAATATCTCCTACGGCATCGCCTTTGGCATGATCGCGCACGTCGTCATCAGCGCGCTGACGGGCCGCGCGCGCGAGGTGCGCCGGGGCACCTGGGTGCTGTCGGCGATGTTCGCGCTGATGCTGCTGCTGACGCACTGACATGAAAGGGGACCGGGCCATGAGAACGCTGCTGCGGGGCGGTGAGGTCGTCAACGTGTTCACCGGCGAGGTGGAGCGCGCCGACGTGCTGATGGAGGGCGGACGGATCCTCGGCGTGGGCGACTACGCCGGCACGCCGGCGGACATCGTGCGCGACGTGACGGGCAAGGTGCTGTGCCCGGGGCTGATCGACGGGCACATCCACATCGAGAGCACCATGCTGCTGCCCGCCGAGCTGGCGCGCGTGTGCGTGGCGCACGGCACGACGGCCATCGTCGCCGATCCGCATGAGATTGCCAACGTCTGCGGTATGGCGGGCATCGCCTTCATGCTGGAGGCGAGCGAGGGCCTGCCGGTGACCACCTATTTCATGCTGCCCTCCTGCGTGCCGGCCACGCCGTTTGACGAGTCCGGCGCTGTGCTGGGCGCGGCGCAGCTGCGTCCGCTGTACGGCCATCCGCGCGTGCTGGGGCTGGCCGAGGTGATGAACTACCCCGGCGTGCTCTCGGGCGATCCCGACGTGGCGGAGAAGCTGGCCGACGCCCGGCGCCTGGGCAAAGTGATCGACGGACACGCGCCGCTGCTGACGGGCGCAGCGCTGGATCGCTACATCGCCGCCGGGGTGGGCGACGACCATGAGTGCTCCACCTTTGAGGAGGCGCGCGAGCGCATCCGCAAGGGGCAGTGGGTGATGATCCGGCAGGGCACGGCGGCGCGCAATCTGGACGCGCTGCTGCCGCTGTTCGAGCCGCCCTACGCGCAGCGCTGCCTGCTGGTGACGGACGACCGCCATCCGGCGGACCTGATGGGCGACGGGCACATCGACGCCATCATCCGGCGCGCGGCGGCGGCGGGCAGGTCGCCGGTTACGGGCATTCAGATGGCGACGCTGCACGCGGCGCAGTGCTTCGGGCTGCGGGGCGTGGGCGCGGTCGCGCCGGGCTACGCGGCGGATGTGCTGGTGCTGGACGATCTGCCGACCATGGCCGTGCGCGATGTCTACCGCGCGGGGGAGCGCGTGGTACACTGCGGCAGGGTCCGCCCGTTCGGCGCGCCGGTGGTTCGCAGCGATCTGGTCAAGGCTGTGCGCAATTCGTTCTACCTGCATCCGCTGCGCTCGGAGGATTTTGCCATCGCGCCGCAGAGCGACCGCTGCCGCGTGATCCGGCTGGTGCCCGATCAGCTGCTGACGGACGAATGGATTGCGCCGGTCAACTGGCGCTGCGGCGGCGTGGACATCTCGCGCGACATCGTCAAGCTGGCTGTGATCGAGCGGCACATGAACACGGGGCACCGCGGGCTGGGGTTCATCGCCGGCCTGGGGCTGCGAAGCGGCGCGATTGCCTCGTCCGTGGCGCACGACTCGCACAACCTGATCGTCGCCGGGACAAACGACGCGGACATGGCCGCGGCGGGCAACTGCGTGCTGGAGATGGGCGGCGGCTGCGCTGTGGTGGACGGCGGACGCGTGCTCTCGCACATGCCGCTGCCGATTGCCGGGCTGATGGGCGAGGAGGACGCCGCGGGCATCGCCGCGAAGAACGAGGCGCTGCGCCGCGCCGTGCACGCGCTGGGTGCGCCGGAGACGATTGAGCCGTTCATGAGCCTGGCGTTCGTCAGCCTGCCGGTGATCCCGGCGCTGAAGATGAGCCCGCAGGGGCTGATCGACGTGCTCCGCCAGCGGCGCGTGCCGCTGTATGTGCAGGATGAATCGATGACCGTGCCAAACGGAGAACATGGAGGAATGTGCGATGAATAACACGGCGGGAAGGGGCGCGCTGCATGTCTGCCTGGCGGCGCTGCTGCTGCTTCTGGCCTGCGCGTGCGCGGCGGCGGAGGACAACGCGCTGCTGATCAGCGAGGCGCAGAGCAACAACGACACGGATTGGGCGCTGGGCTTTCGCGACTACATTGAGCTGCACAACGGAGGCGACAGCGCGGTGATGCTTTCCGATTATTTCCTGACGCTGGACGAGGCGGATCCGTTTGCCTGCCACCTGCCTGCCGTGGAGCTGGCGCCGGACGGCGACGCGCTGCTGATCTGCGACGTGGATCTGCGAGGCCTGCGCCTGCCCAAGGAGGGTTGCTCGCTGTTCCTGTTTGATCGCGACGGCACGCTGTGCGACAGCGCTGTGCTGCCCGCCATGGAGAACAACGTCTGGCAGGCGGAGTGGGGCCTGACCCGGCAGCCCTCGCCCGGCTATGCCAACACCGAGCAGGGCGCGGCGGCGTATCGCGCGTCGCTTGCCGCGCAGCAGACGCTGGTGGTCAGCGAGGTGGTCTCCTCCAACAGCACGCTGCTGGAGCTGAACGGGGAAACCAACGACCTGATCGAGCTGCAGAACATCGGCAGCCAGACCATCAGCCTGAGCGACTACTACCTGTCCGACAAGAAGAAAAACCCGTTCCTCTGGCAGCTGCCGGATGTGCAGCTGGAACCGGGCGCGTGCTATGTGGTGCAGGCGTCGGGCAGCGGAAACGGGCAGGAGGCGCCGTTCAAGGTCTCCTCCGCCGGTGAGCGGCTCTACATCAGCGACCGGAACGGGCAGTGCGTGGACGCGCTGTATGTGCCGCCGCTGCCCTCGGATACCTCCTACGGCAGAAGCGGTGACGCGCTGTGCTACTTTGAGGTTCCGTCCATCGGCACCCCCAATCCGGACGGGGCGTCGGGCATCACCGATACGCCGCAGGCCAGCCTGGACAGCGGCGCGGTGCGCACGCCCGAAACCGTCACCCTGCACGGCGAGGGTGCGATTTACTACACGCTCGACGGCAGGACGCCCACGCATAGCAGCAGCCGCTACGACGGCACGCCCATTCAGATCGCCGACAGCTGCGTGCTGCGCGTGCGCGCGCTGGCGGAGGGCAAGCTCTGGTCGGACACGGCGACCTATCATTATCTGACTGATGCGCAGAAGTACGAGCTTCCGCTTCTGTGCATCAGCGGCGAGCCGGGGGCAATCCTCGGCTCGAATGGTATCTATACGCTCTATGAAAACCGCAGCCGGGAGGCAGCGATCAATCTGACGCTCATCGAGGACGGCAAGACGGCCTTCAGCGTGGACTGCGGGCTGAAGATTCACGGTCGGGGCAGCCGCGAGCTGAAGAAAAAGAGCTTCTCCGTGCGCTTTCGCGCCCGATACGGCACGGCGCGGCTGGAATATCCGCTGTTTGACGATACCCCGGTCACGTCCTTCGATTCGCTGGTGCTTCGCAGCGGCTCCGAGGACGCGGGCCGGGCGTTTTTTCGTGACGAATTCCTGACCTCGCTGACGGCTCAGACCATGCCGGAGGTGCTCTATCAGCGCCACAGGCCGGTGAACCTGTTCATCGACGGCGCGTATTTTGGCGTCTACTACATCCGCGAGCGCGCGTCGGACGCGTATGCCGCAGATTATCTTGGCGGCGAGGCGGAGGATGTGGACATGATCTACGGCTGGACGAAGCAGGAGTATGGCGACCGCGGGGACTGGATGGCGCTCTTGCAGTACTGCGAGACGCACGACCTCTCCCGACAGGAGCATTTCGACTATGTGGCCAGCCAGCTCTGCCTGGAGAGCTTTATGGACTACTACATCGCCCGCGCCTACTCTGGCGACCGCGACTACGCCAATATCCGGCACGTCCGCTCCCGGGGCGGCGACGGGCTGTGGCGCATCGTCAATTTCGATCTGGACTGGGGCTTTGGCTCGCAGCCTGCCGCGCTGCACCAGATGATCGGCCCGGTCAGCGAGACAGCCGCGCTCAACACCGTGGTGATCAACGCCCTGCTGGAGAATCAGCAGTTCCGGGATCAGATGCTTTTGCGGCTGGCCTGGCACCTTGCCAACACCTACGCGCCGGAGCGTGTGCTTGCGCGCATCGACGCCATGGAGGCGGAGGTGGCGCACGACCTTCGCTATAACCACGAACGCTGGCATGTCTCCTATCCAAGCTGGCAGGAGCACGTCCGGTTCCTGCGCGATTTTGTCAGCAGCGAGGAAAGCGACCGCGTGGCCGACATGGTGCAGAGCGCCAGGCGCGCATTCCGGCTCAGCGACGAGGAGATGACGCGATACTTCGGCGACCTGGCTTCGGGGCAATAAAAAAGGGGCTGTCAGTCGGAATGCTGACAGCCATAGGATTGCAGATGAAAGGGGGCTTTAGCTAACTAAGAGATGCGATCGTTTCGATGGATGTCCAGCTTCCTTAACCTATGAGGGGCCGAAGGATTCCTAAGGGCGACCGGAAAGCCCTTAGGCGGGGT
>JBJEYK010000040.1:0-2122 GCA_051886775.1 Candidatus Ventricola sp.
CTCGGCGGCGACCACTACAAGTGGCGCGTGATGCTCTCCAACGGCGTGGACGACAAGTTCTGCCGCGGCGACGCGAGCTGGCTGGAGAAGTGGAAGGCGTTCGCCGCCTCCCTCAAGTACTGCGTGGGCAACCCGATGTACCACTGGACGCATCTGGAGCTCAAGCGCGTCTTCGGCATCGACGAGGTGCTCACCGAGAAGAACGCCGAGGACATCTGGAACCGCGCCAACGCCCTGCTGGAGAAGGACGAGTACCGCTGCCACGGCCTGATCGAGAAGTTCGGCGTCAAGCTGATCTGCACCACCGACGACCCGGTCGACGACCTGCACTATCACAAGGAAATCGCCGCGCAGGGCAACTCCTTCAAGGTCTATCCCGCCTGGCGCCCGGACAAGCTGATCAACATCGACCGCGGCGGCTTCGCGGAGTACATGGGCACGCTGTCTCAGGTCTCCGGCGTGCAGTGCCAGAGCATCGAGAACGTCCTCGCCGCGCTGGAGCTTCGCCTGGATTACTTCCACGAAAACGGCGCCCGCCTGAGCGACCACGCGCTGGACACCGTGCCCTACGCCAAGCCCGACGCGGCCAAGGCCGACGCGGCGCTGCGCAAGGCGCTTGCCGGCGAAGCGCTGACCCAGGAGGAGATCGACGGCTACAAGACCTTTATCCTCGTCAAGCTCGGCGCGATGTACAAGAAGCGCGGCTGGGTGCAGCAGTATCACATCGGCGCGATGCGCAACAACAACCCGCGCATGTTCGAGCAGTACGGCCCGGACGTGGGCTTCGACTCCATCGACGACACCTGCATCGCCCAGAACCTGTCCCACCTGATGGCCGATCAGGAGCGCGAGGGCAACCTGCCCAAGACGATCCTCTACTGCCTCAACCCGAAGGACAACTACGTCATCGGCACCATGCTGGGCAACTTCCAGGGCGAGGGCATCCCGGGCAAGATTCAGTTCGGCTCCGGCTGGTGGTTCTGCGACCAGCAGTTCGGCATGATCGAGCAGATGAAGGCCCTGGCCTCCCTGGGCCTGCTGGGCCGCTTCGTGGGCATGCTGACCGACTCCCGCTCCTTCATCTCCTACACCCGCCACGAGTACTTCCGCCGCATCCTGTGCAACCTGATCGGCAAGTGGGTCGAGAACGGCGAGTATCCGGAGGACTACGACGCGCTGGGCGAGATCGTGAAGGGCATCAGCTACAACAACGCCGTCGCCTACTTCGGTATGGACGTGGACTGAGCGGAGGTCGCGCATGCAGACGTTTGTGAAGGAGGCGGAGCCGCAGCTCATCGAGCTGGGCGGCGGCTGCCGCCGCCGCATCCGCGCCTACAACAAGGACATGATGCTCGTCGAGGTCATCTTTGACACGGGCGCGGTCGGCGCCGACCACAGCCACCCGCACACCCAGATCTCCTACGTGCTCTCCGGCGAGTTCACCTACCACATCGAGGGCGAGACCCGCGTGATGCACCCGGGCGATTCCATCGTCGTGGACGGGGGCAAGGTGCACGGCTGCACCTGCGTGAAGGCCGGCACCCTGCTGGACATCTTTTCGCCGATGCGCGAGGACTTCGTCAAGTGATTGAACCGCGCGTGGGCGCGTCAGCCCCCGCCGTTTCAGGACAGAATATGAAGGAGGTAATTCCCATGGACGTTATGAAGGAGCTTTCCAAGATCGGCATTGTGCCGGTTATCGCGATCAACGACGCCGCCGACGCGGTGCCCATGGCCAAGGCCCTGATCGAGGGCGGCCTGCCCTGCGCGGAGGTCACCTTCCGCACGCCCGCCGCGGCGGACGCCATCAAGGCCATGGCCGACAATTTCCCGGAGATGATCGTCGGCGCGGGCACCGTGCTGACCACCGAGCAGGTCGACCGTGCGGTCGCCGCCGGCGCGAAGTTCATCGTCTCCCCGGGCCTCAACCCGACCACCGTCAAGTACTGCCAGGAGATCGGCGTGCCGGTCTGCCCGGGCACCGCGAATCCTTCTGACATCGAGCTCGCGCTCTCCCTGGGCCTGAAGTCCGTCAAGTTCTTCCCGGCCGAGGCGGCCGGCGGCCTCAAGTACATCAAGTCCATCGCTGCGCCGTATGTCGACATGAAGTTCATGCCCACCG
>JBJEYK010000041.1:0-2121 GCA_051886775.1 Candidatus Ventricola sp.
CGTCGCCCGCGCGCACGCCGGCCATCCACGGCGACTTGACCGAGGAGACGACCGTACGCACATGCGTGGCAGCATGGCGGCCGATGGTGTTGTAGGTCAGCGTGGGATCGTCCTGGGCCAGCGTGCGGATCTCGCCATAGGGCACCAGGCCCAGCTTGATGAGCGCCTGGAAGCCGTTGCAGATGCCCAGCATCAGGCCGTCGCGCTGATCGAGCAGCGTGTGGATCGCATCCATGATGCGCGGGTTGCGCAGTGCAGTGGCGATGAACTTGCCGGAGCCGTCCGGCTCGTCGCCGGCGGAGAAGCCGCCCGGCAGCATCACGATCTGGCTGCGCTCGATGCCGCGCACGATCGCCTCGACGGACTCCTCGATGCCCGCTGCCGTCATGTTGCGGAAGACGAACACCTCCGTCTCCGCTCCGGCGCGGCGGAAGGCCTTGGCGCTGTCCAGCTCGCAGTTTGTGCCCGGGAAGGACGGGATGAACACCCGCGGCCTGGCGACGCGGATCGTCGGACGCGCGGTGCTGCGCGCGGTGCAGGGCTGCCAGGGCGCCTGCTGCGCGGGATTCTCCGCCGCCGTCGGGAAGACGCTCTCCAGCGGCCTGGTCCAGGCGGTGCGCGCCTCCTCCAGCGTGATCGTCACGCCCAGGGCATTGATCGACGGGTGCTCGGAGGTGAAGCCGATGATCTCCATCCCGGCGGGCAGCGGCGCGCCGTCAGCCAGCTCGCAGACGATGCTGCCGTACGCCGGCAGGAACAGCTCGTCCTGCGTCACGCCGTCCAGGCTCACGCCGATGCGGTTGCCCAGCGCCATCATCGTCACGGCGGAGGCGATGCCGCCGCGGCCCACCGTGTGCGCCGCGAGCACGTCGCCGCGGCAGATCGCCTGGCGCAGCAGATCGTAGCGCATGAGCGCCTTGTCGTACTCGGGCAGCAGCTGCGCGTCCACCGGCAGGCGCAGCAGCGCAATGCGGTGGTCGCCGCCCTTGAAGTCGGTGGAGATGATGTGCGCGGCGTCCACCGCGTTCACGGCGAAGGACACGAGCGTCGGCGGGACGTGGATGTCCTCAAAGGTGCCGCTCATCGAGTCCTTTCCGCCGATGGAGGGCACGCCAAAGCCCATCTGCGCGCTGAAGCCGCCCAGCAGCGCCGCGGCGGGCTTGCCCCAGCGCTCCGGCGCCTTGCCCAGCTTCTCAAAGTACTCCTGGAAGGTCAGCCGCGCGCGGGTGACGTCGCCGCCCGCGGCACAGAGCTTGGCCAGCGACTCCGTCACCGCGTAGACCGCGCCGTGGAACGGGCTCCACTCGCTGAGATACGGGTCGTAGCCGTGGCTCATGAGGGTTGCGGTCGTGGTCTCGCCGTCGGTCGGGATCAGCGCGGCCATGGCCTCGTTCGGGCTTTCGCGGTACCTGCCGCCGTACGGGGCGAGGATCGTGCCGGCGCCGATGGTGCCGTCAAAGCGCTCGACCATGCCCTTCTGCGAGCAGACGTTCAGGTCGGAGAGCATCGCCAGCCACGCCTCGCGCACGGTTCTGCCGCGGGCAAAGTCCGGCTGCGCGGTCAGGTAGGCGTTGTCCATGTCCGGCGCGGCGATCACGGCGCGGGCATGCTGCGTCACGCCGTTGGTATCCAGGAATGCGCGGGACAGGTCGACGATCGTCTTGCCGCGCCAGTGCATGACCAGGCGCTCCTCCTCGGTGACGGTGGCAACCTGCGTCGCCTCCAGGTTTTCCTCGTAGGCCATCTGCCGGAAGCGCTCGACCTGACCGGCCTCGATCACGCAGGCCATGCGCTCCTGGGATTCAGAGATCGCCAGCTCGGTGCCGTCCAGACCCTCGTACTTCTTGGGCACGGCGTCCAGCTCGATGACAAGGCCCGGGGCCAGCTCGCCCACGGCCACGCACACGCCGCCCGCGCCGAAGTCGTTGCAGCGCTTGATCATCTGCGCAAACTCTGCGTTGCGGAACAGGCGCTGAATGCAGCGCTCGGTCGGCGGGTTGCCCTTCTGCACCTCCGCGCCGCAGGTGGAGAGCGACTCCACGCTGTGCGCCTTGGACGAGCCGGTTGCGCCGCCGCAGCCGTCGCGGCCCGTGCGGCCGCCCAGCAGCATCACGACGTCGC
>JBJEYK010000042.1:0-10258 GCA_051886775.1 Candidatus Ventricola sp.
CTCCGCGCCCGCGCCCTCGCAGAGCGCCGCGATCGCCTCCCGGGCGGTCATCGGGCTGTTTTGAAGCACGGTGCCCTTCACCAGCTCGCGCGCCTCCAGCGCGTCGCTGAGCTGCTTGATCATGTTGTCGTTCACGCCGTCCTTGCCCACATGGACGATGGGCTCCAGGGTGTTGGCCAATCCGCGCAGATACGCGCGCTGCTTGCTTGTCATGCTGTTCCTTTCTCCTGCCGCTGCGGGCAGTCTGTGGTCACTCGATAAAGTCGAACTCCATATCGCAGATGGAGACGGTGTCGCCCTCCTTCGCGCCGGCGGCGCGCAGGGCGTCGATCACGCCGCGGCTGCGCAGCGTGCGATGGAAGTAATTGATGGACTGATTGTCGTCGAAATTGATCGAGCCGATGAGCTGCTCCATCGCGCGGCCCTCGACAACGTAGTATCCCGCGCCCTCCCGGCGGACGGTGAAGGGGGCTTCGTCCTGCGGGGCGGTCTCCGGCTCCGCCTCGAAGACAAGCGTCTCCGGCAGCGTCGGCAGGATGCGCACGATCGCGCCCATCAGCTCGTCAAAGCCCTGGCGCGTGGCGGCGGACACGGGATAGACCTCGATGTCGGTGCCGTGCAGGTGCTTCCTGAGGCGCTCGAGATTCTCCGCCGCGCCGGGCAGATCCATCTTGTTCGCCGCGACGATCTGCGTGCGCTCGGCCAGGTTGCCATAGGCCACCAGCTCGTCGCAGATCTGCTCGAAGTCCTCGATGGGGTCGCGCCCCTCGCTGCCCGCGATATCGACGACGTGCACCAGCAGCCGCGTGCGCTCCACATGGCGCAGGAACTGGATGCCCAGGCCGACGCCCTCGCTCGCGCCCTCGACCAGGCCGGGAATGTCGGCCATCACGAAGTCCATGCCGTACTGGCGGCAGATGCCCAGATTCGGCGCGAGGGTGGTGAAGTGGTAATTGGCGATCTTGGGCTTAGCCGCCGTGACGACGGAGAGGATCGTGCTCTTGCCCACGTTCGGATAGCCGACCAGGCCGACATCCGCGATGGACTTGAGCTCCAGCTCAAACTCGACGACGTCGCACTTCTGCCCGGGCTTGGCGAAATTCGGCGCCTGGCGCGTGGGCGTGGCGAAGTGCGCGTTGCCCCAGCCGCCGCGGCCGCCCTTGAGCAGGACGTGCTCCTGCCCGGCCTCGTGCATGTCCGCCCAGACGCGAGCGTCCTTCGCGCTGCGCACGATGGTGCCCACCGGCACCTTGATGGTCAGGCTCTGGCCGTTCCTGCCGCGGCAGAGCGCCGCCGCGCCGGCGCCTCCATTCTCTGCGGTGTACTTGCGGCGGAAGCGAAAGTCCATGAGCGTGTGCATGTTGGGATCGGCCAGCAGCACGATATCGCCGCCGTTGCCGCCGTCGCCGCCGTCGGGGCCGCCGTTCTGCACAAACTTCTCCCTGTGGAAGGAGACCGCGCCGTTGCCGCCGTCGCCGGCCTTCGCGGTGATTTTCACCTGATCGACAAACATCGTTTTCTTCCTTTATATTCAGTCCTCGGGGAATACAGGGCTGTCCCTGCATCAAGTGTATCCGGGAGATTATACCCTGATGTGCGCCGTTCGTCAAGGAAAAAATCGCCGGCAGCCGCGCTGCGTGCACAGAGGAGGCGTTATTTCAAAAAAATCACGAAAAATGCTTGCGCTTTCTTGATTCCTGTGATATTATACATAACTGGCACATCCTTGTTCTGCCTGAGACATGGCAGAGCCAGAGTCCAAAAGGAGGTGAAAGGATCATGAATAAGTACGAACTGATCTACATCATCGATACCGCCGTCGAGGAGGCTGCCCGTCAGGAGCTCATCGAGAAGTTCAACGGTATCATCGCTGCCAACGGCGGCGAGGTTGTCAAGGTGGAGGAGTGGGGCAAGCGCCGCCTGGCCTATGCCATCAACTACAAGACCGAGGGTTACTATGTGTACGTCGGCTTCAACGGCGGCGCCGAGCTGCCCAAGGAGCTCACCCGTAACCTGCAGATCAACGAGAGCGTCATCCGTTCTCAGGTTGTCAAGCTGCTGGACAAGAAGAGCAGCGTGAAGCCGCGTGCCGTCCGCGTCGCGCCGGCTGAGGAGGCTCCCGCCGAGGCTGAGAAGACCGAGGCCTGAGCCCGGACCACGATGATCCACATGAGGAAACAGAGCGTATGAATAAGGTTTATCTGATTGGCAATCTGACCCGCGACCCGGAAATGCGTTCCACCAGCTCCGGCATTTCGGTCTGCAATTTCTCCATTGCGGTGAACCGCCGCTTCAAGAACGCGCAGACGGGCCAGCAGGAAACGGATTTCTTCAACATCGTCGCCTGGCGTCAGCTCGCCGAGCTCTGCAGCCGTTATCTGGCCAAGGGCAGGAAGGTCGCCGTGTTCGGCTCCATCCAGACGCGCACCTATGAGGCGCAGGATGGCTCCAAGCGCAGCGCGTTCGATATCGTCGCAGACGAGGTCGAGTTCCTCTCCTCTCCCAATGCCGGCAGCGCGCCCTCTGGCGATTATCACGCCGCCGCTGCACCCGCGCCCGCCCCGCGTCAGCAGGCTCCGGCCTATGCGCCCGCGGATTCCGGCTTTACGCAGGTGGACGACGACGAACTGCCCTTTTAACTGACCTGAGAATATCAAGCCGATCCGTTCGGCGATGAAAGGAGACCTTTCCATGTCTGAAGATCGTGGAGCACGCCGTCCGCGCGGCCGCAAGCCGCGCCGCAAGGTTTGTGCGTTCTGTGTCGATAAGATCGAGTATATCGACTACAAGGAGTTCCGTGATGTGAACTCCCGTATGCGCCGCAACATCAACGAGCGCGGCAAGATCATGCCCCGCCGTATGAGCGGCAACTGCGCCAAGCATCAGCGTCAGCTGTCCGAGGCCATCAAGCGCGCCCGTGCCATCGCGCTGCTGCCCTACACCGCTGAGTAATCAAGCACGCATCCCTGTCAGGGCGTCTGCCCGGGCAGGATCGCAAAAGAACCACATCGTCGCGCCGGACGGCGCCGTGTGGTTCTTTTTTTATGTCCCTCGTCATCCCTGCCTGCGGTCGCACAGGAGAAACTGATCCTTGTGCAGGCCCAGCACGTCCCCCGGGTGCATGAGCACCGCATGGTGGGGCTGCAAGCGCCTTTGGTTGACATAGGTTCCGTTCTTGGAGCCGAGGTCACATACCTCCACGCCGCCCGGCATGCAGCGTATGCGGCAGTGGACGCCGCTGATGGTCGGCAGCTTCAGGCAGATGTGGCACCTGGCCGGATCGCGCCCCACGATGAGCGAGGCCCCCTCCCGAAGCGTGATGCCTCGCTGCGCGTATTCGCCGGTCTGGCCATAGAGCACATAGCGGAAGACCGCGCCGGCCGGCATCGTGGCCGTCTGCGCCTGGGGCGCGCGGATCGGAGCACCCCCGGGAATCCGCACGTCGGGCGAAGGCCCGGCGTCGCCCGCCTGCTGGATGCCCAACACCTGCTGCACGCCGCAGCGCGCCACATACAGAAACACCGTCCAGACAAAAATCGTCTTGAGCACGTCCCGGATATCCAGGCTCATCCATTCGGTATCCACCAGCGTGATCAGCTGAATCGGCGCATTGTTCACGGCGTGGGCAAGCATGCCGCAGGCCAGAACCGCCAGAAAATGCCGATCCATGAAATGCGCCGCGCGAAGCGGGCGTCCGTTCATCGCATAGGTCAGCATGCCGACATACGGCGCGGTGTACAGCACATGCGAGGAAATCGCGCGGATGCCGCGCAGCACAACCAGGGCGGTCGAGCCGTGCTGATACACATACTGGATGGATTCCATGAAGGCAAAGCCGGCGCCCACCGCCGCGCCGATGGCCAGGCCATCCAGCCCATAAAAGCGGCGCCTGGACAGCGCGATGAACAGCACGCACACCAGCAGCTTGCTGGGCTCCTCCGTAAAGGCCGCCATGAAGGCCGCGCTGATCCCCTCGTTCAGATCGCCCGCAAAGATGATCGACAGGATTCCGCCAAAGAACAGCAGCAGGATCATGTCGAAGATGGAGACGTTGGACGGGATGTCCATCTCCCAGATGAAGACCATCAGCGACAGCGGCACGACCATGCAGCCGACGGAGACGAACAGATTGACCGCAAACGGGTTGGGAATGGCGGCATACAGCGCGATGGACAGCAGCAGCAGAAAGCCGAACAGCCGCAGGAACAGCCACGGCTTGCGCCAGGTCGACAGCAGATCGTCGCCGCCGGGCTGGCGCAGCAGCGAATTGACCAGATCCCTGTGGCTGTGCTTCTTGAACACGTCCGAGAGGATCTCCGGCAGCGACAGGGTCTGCTTCACCGCATGATCGTAAAAGACCGTGTTCCCCCCGAAATGCGGCTCCAGGCCGCAGCGCGGGCAGCGCTCGGTCACGCTGCTGATTTCCGCCGAGCAATAGGGACACCTCATCGATGGCTTCCTCCTTCGAAAACATCCGCTCAGCCGGCCCAGGCCAGGGCTGCCGGGCCTCTTGTCGGCTTCGCATATCCTTTGCGATGATCGCCGCATCCAAATCCTGTATGGAGAATCATTCGACGCCGCCCGGTCATTTCCTCCCAGGCCTCATGCAAATCGCCCGCAGCTTTCCCTCACGCCCCTTGACAACCGCTCTGCGCCGCGCGGCGGCCCGGCGTGCGCGGCCCCGCACGCACAGCATATCCCCTGCGCACAGACTGCCCGCGTTTTCCTCCGCGAGCAGATGATTCTGCCGTGTTCTCAGTAGACTTTTTTGTCGGTTTGTGATATCATTTCCATATAATGCTAGATTTATGACCATCCGCATGCTGTCAGCGCGCGCAAGCGCCAGGAAACGCCTGCCGACATCCTGGCGATTCCCTGCGGATTGACATGACGAAATGTCAAGGATCCGCTCCCGCCCGACTGCCGGGGGCGATCGCGAAATTCAAAAGCATCTGACCAGGAGGTTTTGTCTGTGAACAGCTCCGTCTGCCGCTGCTTTGCCTGCATGCAGCCCATCGATTCGGCGCAGGCCATCTGCCCGCACTGCGGGCACGACAACCACGTCCGCGACAATGGCCCGGGCTATCTGCCCCAGACCATGCTCCGGGAGCAGTATCTGGTGGGCAAGATGCTCGGCCACGGCGGCTTCGGCGTGACCTACATCGGCTACGACCTCAATCTGGATCGCGTGGTCGCCATCAAGGAGTATTTCCCGCTGGAGCTGGCGCTGCGCGATTCGCGCTCCGCCGCGCTGGCAGCCTACTCCGACCGCACGGAGGATTTCGCCGTTGGCCGCGACCGCGCGCTGCGCGAGAGCCGCATGGCCGCCAGCCTGGGCCATGTGCCCTGCGTCGTGCAGGTGTACAACGCCGTGACGGCCAACAACACGGTGTACATCATCATGGAGTACATCGACGGGGTCACGCTGACCGAATACGTCGGCCAGAACGGCGGCCGGCTTTCGCTTGCGCAGGCGCTGAAGCTGCTCAATCCCATCGCCGCCGCGCTGAGCATGCTGCACAGCCGCGGCATCGTCCACCGCGATGTGAAGCCGGACAACATCATGGTGTACCGCAATTCGACCGACACCGTGCTGCTGGACTTCGGCGCGGCGCGCGTGCTGGACAACAAGACGATGGGCCGCAATTCGCTGATCTACTCCCCGGGCTACGCCCCGCCGGAGCAGTGCAGCGCAGCGGCGGCTATGGACGCGCGCATCGATCAATACGCCTTCTGCGCGACGCTGTACTTCACGCTGACAGGCAAGCCGCCGATGGACAGCCAGCTCCGGATGAACACCTCCCGGGACATGCCGTCCATCCGCTCCATCAACAAGGGCGTGCCCGCCGAGGCGGAGAGCACCATCATGCGCGGCATGGCGCTCAACGCGGAGAAGCGCTTTGCCAGCATGGACGAGCTGATGGCCACGCTCGCGACGCAGAAGCCCAAGCCAAGCACGGCCCTCGTGCTCGCCGCAGCCGCCGTCCTGATCGCCGGCTGCGCGGGCCTTGTGGCCTTCGGCCTGCGCAACATCATCGTGCAGCGCAGCGCGGCAGCCCCCACCGCGGCCCCTGCAGCCGTGCTGACCGAAGCGCCCGCCGATGTCCCGACCGCCATCCCGACCGAAGCGCCCGCCGATGTCCCGACCGCCATCCCGACCGACGCGCCGGCAGAAGCCCCGACCGCTGCGCCCGCCGCAACGCCCGTGCCCACCCCCACTGCGGAGCCTGTCCCGGCCCCGTATACCGACGCCGCCTGCTTTACAACCCGGACGCTGAGCAACGGCACGCTGGCCATCACCGGCTATACCGGCAGCGACGCGGACGTGCGCATTCCGCCCGAAATCGGCGGCAGCACGGTGACGGCGATCAGCACGCGCGCCTTTGAGGGCTGCCAGTCGGTTCAGCAGATCGTCATCCCCGACGCCGTGACCACCATCGAGGGCAACGCCTTCTACGGCTGCACCGCGCTGACGACGGTATCCCTGCCCGCGGGGCTGTTCTCGCTGGGCTTCACCGAGGCCGTCATGTCCTCCGAAAACCCGTTCACGGGCTGCGCCAGCCTTTCGCAGCTCATCGTTCCGGACACGCTGAAGGGCATCGTCCTCTCGGACGGGCTCCTGAGCCTGAACAGCGAAGTCCTGCTCGGCTGCATCGGCCAGGGCAGCCGCGTGGCCGTCGTCCCGCAGGGCGTGATGACCGTCTGCGCGTACGCCTTTGCGCAGTGCGCGTCGCTGGAGCAGGTCGTGCTGCCGGAATCCGTCACGTTCATCGGGCGCCGCGCCTTCGAGGGCTGCACCGCGCTCACACAGCTCACCATCCCTGCCTCCGTCACCGCCATCGGCGAGGAGGCGCTCGCCGGCTGCGCCCCCGGGCTGACCCTGCTGGTCGAGCCAGGCTCCTATGCCGAGCAGTGGGCAAACAGCAACGGCATCGCCTGCCAGGCCGCCACCGCCGCCTCCAGCTTTACGACCAGCACGCTTTCGGATGGCACGCTGGCCATCACCGGCTTCAGCGGCAGCAGCGCGCAGGTGATCATCCCGCCGCAGATCGGCGGCAGGGCCGTCACGGTGATTCACGAATACGCCTTCGGCAGCTGCGGCGTGCTGGAGGAGGTCACCGTGCCGGATTCCATCACCACCATCGGCTACGGCGCCTTCCGGGGCTGCGCCTCGCTGCGGCAAGCCACGCTCCCGGCCTCCGTCTCGTCCATCGACTGGAGCGCCTTTGTGGACTGCGCCCCCGGGCTGACCCTGGTGGTCGAGTCCGGCTCCTATGCCGAGCAGTGGGCCAGGGAGCACAGCGTCGCCTGGAAGACGTCCGTCAACGAGGCGGACTTCGCCTTCAGCGCGCTGGAGGACGGCACGCTGGCCATCACCCGCTACACCGGCAGCGACACGCTGCTGCACATTCCCGCGCAGCTCAGCGGCAAGCGCGTGACGCGCATCGGGGAATCCGCCTTCGAGGCATGCGCCTCGCTGCAGCAGGTCATCCTGCCCGACACGGTGACGGCGCTGGGCGACCGTGCCTTCGCCGGCTGTTCGTCGCTGGCGCAGCTCACCCTCTCGGATAGCGTCACGGCCATCGGCGCGTATGCCTTCGCCGACTGCTCCGCGCTGACGGCGCTCCGCCTGCCGGCGCAGCTGGCCAGCCTGGGCAGCAATCCCTTCGCAGGCTGCGCTCAGCTGACCAGCCTGACCGTCTCCGGCGGGCCGTTCTCCCTGCAGGACGGCTGCCTGATCGACACCGGCGCGCATCGCCTGATCGCCTGCATCCGCCCCGCGGGCACGTCGCTCACCCTCCCGGATACCGTGACGGAGATTGGCGCACGCGCCTTTGCCGGCTGCCCCGCGCTGGAGCGGATCGCGCTGCCCGGCTCTGTGACGCGGATCGACGCATCCGCGTTTGAGGGCTGCTCCCCCAGCCTGGCGCTGGTCGTCCAGGCCGGCTCCTATGCCGAGCAATGGGCCTGGGACAACAGCGTCGCCTGCGAGACGGAGGGCGGCAGCTACACCGCCGCAGCCAGCTTCACCACGAAGGCGCTGGACGACGGCACGCTCTCCATCACCGCCTACGCCGGCAGCGACACCGTCGTGCGCATTCCGCCGGTCATCGACGGCAAGGCCGTGACGCAGATCGCCGACAGCGCCTTCTACGATTGCGACGCCATCACACAGGTCATCCTGCCGGCCAGCGTCACCGCGCTGAAGGGCTACGCCTTTGCAGGCTGCAAAGCGCTCCAATCGATCAGCCTGTCGTCCCGTCTGGCCGAAATCGGCCATGCCGCGTTCTCCCGCTGCCCTCAGCTGACGGACATCGCCATCCCCGCCTCGCTGGACTGGGTCACCTTCGACGACGGCTTCCTCATCGCCCATGCCGACGGCGAATACCGGCTGATCAATTATCTGAATGCGGGCAGCACAGTTGCTCAGATTCCCGCCCATGTGACCCTCATCGACCGGGCGGCCTTTGAATCCTGCACATCGCTGGAGAAGATCGTCATCCCGGATTCCGTCGTGGATATCAAGGCCTTCGCCTTCTGGAACTGCTCGTCGCTCAGGACGATCAACCTGCCCGCGCAGCTCAGCTCCATCGGCGCCAATCCGTTCGTGTCCTGCCCTGCGCTGACGCAGATCACCATTCCCAGCAGCCTCACCTGGATCACCCAGCGCGACGGCTACCTGATCGCCAACGGCAAGCGCGCGCTCAGCTTCATCCAGCAGGGCAGCGCGCAGACGACCGTGCCCGACGGCATCACGGAAGTCTGGGATTCCGCCTTCAGATGGTGCACCGCCCTCTCGCAGGTCACCCTGCCGGATTCCGTAACGACGATCAGCGATTCGGCGTTCAACAGCTGCTCCGCGCTTTCGCAGGTGACCATCCCGTCCTCCGTGACGACGATCAGCGACGACGCGTTCAAGCGCTGCCCCTCGAGCCTGACGCTGCTCGTCCAGGCCGGCTCCTACGCCGAGCAGTGGGCAAACAGCAACGGCATCGCCTGCCAGGCGGAGGGCGGCAGCTATACCGCCGAAGCCAGCTTCACGACGGAGGCGCAGGACGACGGCACGCTGGCCATCACCGCCTACGCCGGCAGCGACACCGTCGTGCACATTCCCCCGATCATCGACGGCAAGGCCGTGACGCGCATCGGCTACGACGCCTTCGGCGACTGCGCCGACATCACGGAGATCAACCTGCCGGGCAGCATCACCGCGGTGGACAACTATGCCTTCGCCGGCTGCAAAGCGCTCCGGTCGATCAATCTGCCCGCCCAGCTGAGCGAGCTTGGCTACGCCGTCTTCTCCCGCTGCCCCCAGCTGACGGATATCGCCATCCCCGCCTCGCTGGACTGGGTCACCTTCGACGACGGCTTCCTCATCGCCCATGCCGACGGCGAATACCGGCTGATCAATTATCTGAATGCGGGCAGCACAGTTGCTCAGATTCCCGCCCATGTGACCCTCATCGACCGGGCGGCCTTTGAATCCTGCACATCGCTGGAGGAGATCGTCATCCCGGATTCCGTCACCAAGATCAAAACCTACGCCTTCTGGAACTGCTCGTCGCTCAGGACGATCCGCCTGCCGAAGAACCTGATGACGATCGGCGTCAATCCCTTTGTGTACTGCGAATCGCTGACGGCGATCGGGATTCCGGAGGAGCTGACCTGGATCACCATGCGGGACGGCCTCCTCATCACCAACGATGAATGCGTGATCGGCTTCCTCAGCCCGGGCAGCCGTCAGGTTTCCATTCCGGACGGGATCCAGATCATTTGGGACTCCGCCTTCCGGGGCTGCGCCTCGCTTGAGCAGGTCATCCTCCCGGATTCCGTAACCACGATTGACGACAACGCGTTCTCCAGGTGCTCCAAGCTCACGCAGGTCACCATCCCGGCCTCCGTGACGGAGATCGGCGAGGACGTGTTCAAGGGCTGCGCCTCCGGCCTGACCCTCCAGGTCTCCTCCGGCTCCTATGCCGAGCAGTGGGCCAGGGACAACGGCATCGCCTGCCAGGCCGGGAGCGTCGCCTTCACCGATCAGGACAGCTTCCTGACCAAGACGCTGGACGACGGCACGCTCTCCATCTCCGGCTTCACCGGCAGCGACGCCGTCGTGCGCATCCCGGCGGAGATTCGCGGCAAGGCCGTCACGAAGATCGAGGCGATCGCCTTTGCGGACTGCACGTCCATTCAGCGGATCGTCATTCCGGATAGCGTGACCGTCATCAATACCTATGCCTTCCGCGGCTGCACGTCG